>NZ_JBDKWZ010000010.1:0-264353 GCF_039710355.1 Rapidithrix thailandica
AGAACTACTTGGACGAGTTCTGCTACAAACTCAACAGAAGATATTTTGAAAACAATATCTTTGATAGAATACTAGTCGCTTGCACCCTTACCTGAGCTACTGGCAAGAATACGGATTGTCATTAAAGAAAAAACAACATCAACAAGCCTTTCTGTATAAAAGGAGTTTTTTGAGTAATTTTCAGGAATAGATCAAGTAGAAGGGCACTTATGGAAAATATAGTTGAGCTTATTCGGAAAGGGTATGTGGATTATGCTTCTTATTTATGGCGGGAAATCACCCATCCGCACTGGAAAAACTACTTTTATTGGCTTTTGGCTGTCAGTTTGTTTTTTTTCTTGTTGGAGTTACTAAGGCCCTGGAGGAAGGGACAGGCTAAGTTCCGGAAAGACTTTTGGCTGGATTTCTTTTATATGTTTTTTAACTTCTTCCTTTTTTCGCTGTTGATCTATAATGCGGCCACCGAAGTTCTGGTCAATTTTTTCAATAAGGCATTGAGCCAAGTCGGCATGACGAATTTGGTAGCGATTGAAGTCAGCTCCTGGCCGGTATGGGGGCAATTGCTAAGCTTGTTTGTAGTGCGGGATTTTATTCATTGGTGGGTGCACCGTCTATTACACCGGAATCGATACCTCTGGGAGTTTCATAAAGTACACCATTCGGTAGAGCAAATGGGGTTTGCCGCACATTTGCGCTTTCACTGGATGGAAACGGTGGTTTACCGCAGTCTGGAATATATTCCATTGGCCATGATCGGTTTTGGTATTGATGATTTTTTTATCGTTCATATCATCGCTTTGAGTATCGGGCATTTTAATCATGCTAATTTTACATTTAGCCTTGGGCCTTTTAAATACCTGTTCAACAATCCCGCCATGCATATCTGGCATCATGCCTATTATTTGCCGGAGAAACATAAGTATGGGGCCAATTTCGGCCTGTCGCTAAGTATCTGGGATTATTTATTCGGTACTGCTTATTTGCCCAAAAGCGGAAGAAATGTGCGCTTGGGGTTTCCGGGTATGGAAGACTTTCCTCATTCCTTTTGGAAACAGGCAATTTATGGTTTTCGAAAACTGAAAAAATAACTTTCCGGAAAAAATAAGGGCATTTTTCCGGAAAGTTAAGAATGCTTTTTTGCCTAAATACTAGTATTCTTCCTCTGATTATTTGTAACTTGTTCCTAAGAATACGGCAGTTATTCCGTAACCAGAAAAAATTGTACTAAACCTACCGGTCCTGCAACAATTAATTTTTTGCATCAATTTCACTCCCCTTTGATATTGATATGGAACAAGTAGTAGATTTTTTAAAAAAACTATTCCTTGCCGAAAGCTGGCCTCCCCGGTGGATTTGCGGAACTTGGACGGAGTTTCACGGTTGGTTGTATATTTTTTCCAATTTAGCGATTTGGGCGGCCTATTTTACCATTCCGCTAATCCTGTTCTATTTTATAAAACAAAGAAAGCACGAGCTCCCTTTTGTAAGGGTATTTTGGTTGTTTATTCTTTTCATCCTGGCCTGTGGTACTACACATTTGATGGATGCCCTTCTCTTTTATTACCCGGCTTACCGCTTAAGTGGCTTGATCTTGTTTATTACCGCATTGGTTTCTTGGGGAACAATAGTGGGTCTGGCGAAAGTGATGCCTCAAGCCCTAGCTTTGAAATCGCCTATTCAATTGGAAGAAATCATTCAGGAACGGACTTATGAATTAGAAAAATTATCTCTTAGTCTGGCGCATCAAAACGAGCAACTCAATGAGTTCAGAGATATAACCTCTCACAATCTGCGTTCGCCGGTCAGCAATTTGGTTTCCTTGATCCAACTGTATGAAGACGAAAAAAATCCGGCTAAGCAACAGTTGTATGTGCGAAAACTTCGCTCGGTATCCAATCAGTTAATGGTGGTATTGGACGAGCTACATAGTGTAGTAAAAGTGACGAAAGACCATGGCTTACATTATGAAGAATTGCAGTTTGAAAATGTGTTGTATGAGGTGACTCGTAATTTAACCAACCAGATTAACCATGCCAACGCCCAAATTACCTATGACTTTTCAGTCTGCCCATCTATTTTTTATCCGAAAATATACCTTGAAAATATTTTGTTAAATTTACTAAGCAATGCCTTGAAATACCGCTCTCCACACCGCGCACCGGAAATTCATTTGTCAAGTGCCAGGCAGAACGGTGAGGTTGTATTTAGTTGCAAGGACAATGGTTTGGGGCTGGACATGCAAAAATATGGGGATAAAGTATTTAAATTGTATAAAACGTTTCATAGAAGAAAAGATGCCCGCGGCTTGGGTTTATTTCTCACCAAAAGTCAGGTGGAATCCATGGGAGGCCGAATTTCGCTGGAAAGCAAGGTAGGGCAGGGAACTGTTTTTACCATTATTTTTCAATCTCAAAACAAAACACTATGAATGTGGATACTTTAGCAGTGGTTGACGATAATGAGGTGGTTCATTTTATCATTGATGAAATTGTAAAAAAGTATCAATTGGCCAAGCGCTTGTTACCTTTTTTGGACGGAGAATCCGCTATCGAGTTTTTTAAAACTGCCTGTGAAGAACAAGAGGCATTACCTGACTTGCTTTTACTAGACATTAATTTGCCAGGTTTGGATGGATGGGATTTTCTGGAAGAATTTGCTAAAATTCAATCAAACCTGAAAAAAGAGTTGACCATCTATATGCTTAGTTCTTCTATCAATGAACAAGATATGGAAAAAGCCGCATATAATCCTTTTGTAAGTGGGTACGTTACCAAGCCTGTAACGGCCGAAAAACTGAAAAATCTATTGGAGGCGAAATAAAGAAGGTGATGCCGTTAAGGTAAATAACATCTATCCAGGCAGTGCTAGTCATGACGTGAAATGATTGGGCTGCTTAGAAAACAAGCCGGCCCGGAAGTAATCTATTCCAGGCCGGATCGTATCCCTGATTTATTCTATTTCTTTAGAATTCCCTGATTTTAATACTTCTGAAGAATACCTCATCTCCATGGTCTTGCAATAAAATCGGGCCGGCAACTGCTTCTCCAAAGTTTGGCCAATCTTTGTATTTACTGTAAGCAACCAAGGCGCGGAATATTTGAGAGCCTCTTTCAAACTCCACTACTTTAGCACCGTTAAGCCAGTGCTCAACTTTATTGTCTTTTACCAGTATTCTTGCTCTGTTCCAGTTGCCGATACCTTTAAAGACTTTCCCTCTGTTGGGTACGGATAGGTTAGTAGCCGTGATTAAATCGTACAGAGAGCCTAAGGTACGGTTACCTTTTACGCCTTTTTTAGCATCCGGGTGCTTTTTGTCATCCAGAATCTGAAATTCCAAACCAATGGCCGAACCAGCTCCTTTGTTTAACTCAGGATCTACGAAATATTTGATACCACTGTTGGCTCCTTCGGTGATTTTGAAGTCTACGATCAATTCAAAGTTGGTAAATAGCTCCTCTGTGATAATGTCTCCACCATGAGCAGATTCTTCTCCTCCGGAAGATTCCACTTTCAACACTCCGTTTTTGATACGCCAGCCTTTTTTAGGGAATTTTCCCCCTTTGGCACTTTTCCAACCTTTGGTGGATTTTCCATCCCAAAGCAATCTCCACCCCTTTCTTTTTTCGTATTCGGTGAGGGTGTTGGGAATAAAGTTTACTTCTACGGCATTGGGTTGTACGGTCCAGCGTTCTTCTTCCAGGTTTTGGGTTTTGATACGGATATTTCTCCAGCTTACTTCCGCCCCTTCTATCGACTTGTCGTAAATGCTATGTACTTGTAAGCCAATAAAGCCTTTGGCAGTCACATCATCTACTAAATTGGCACATTGTACACCGTTGATATAGGTCCGGAGGGTATTGCCAATGGCCTCAATGCGGTATTTGTTCCATTTACTTACCTGAAAAGCTTTTTGTCCTTTTTCGTTGCGGGCTAATGGATATAACCATCCTCTGCGCCCTTCATCGTAAATTCCTCCGCTATAGGCCCGGTCACTGGGGTCTATTTCTACTTGGTAACCGTGTACTCGTCCATCTTGGTAGTTAGGCAGGCTATTGCTACGGATTTGAATTCCGGAGTTCAACCGGGGATCCACTTTTACTTCTACTTCGAAAATAAAGTCCCCGTACATTTCTTCCGTACAAAGGAAAGTGTTGGGAGTTCCCATTTTGGAAGTTCCAACGATGGCTCCGTTTTCAATTCTGTATTCAGCTTTTCCGTTTAAGCGTTTCCAACCATCCAGGTTTTTTCCGTTGAAGAGTTGAATCCAACCGTCTTGTGCAACCGATTGTATTGCTATTAAGCAGCAAAAAAACATGAAGTGTAGTGATTTCATTTTCATCTTTCGATCTACTTTAATTTTTGTTTTTAAAAAAATGAGGGAGTGTTCCCTGGTGAATACTTCTTCAAATATAAATAGTAGGAATGGATATGGCAGAAAGGCTTGATGAAAATTTTGTGTTTTGCGGCTTTTAGAAAGGTTGAAGGCTGTTTTGAAAGGGAGGGTATTTCCTAGGGGGAAACAAGCACTAACGGGCTTCATACAAAGAAACAATGCTTAGAAGGGGGGAGCCTTTTAAGCATTGTAAAAACTGTTATAGGGTATTCTGTTCAGTGCAAGTGATGCCATATGAACCAAGAGGGTTATTTCAAAGCGTAAAAACGTACCACCAGTTCCTTAATGGTATTGACCGGGTCATTTGAAAATATCACTACGGACCGGTCTTGTGTACCTATTTTCCCTATATTATTGATTTTAATGTTCAAATTAACACTGCTGTAGGGCGCTATTTTATAGGATTCCAGCGAAAGCACTTCACAACCGTAGTTCGGCGAGATTTTTTGAATTACCAATTCAGTCGGACCACTGTTAACTACCGTAAAACTGATGATTTTGGAATCTTCCAGCTTGATTTTTCCCAGGTTTTTGACAGGTGGGTTGATAGAGATTTTCGGAGCTTGTGAAGTATTTTGTAAAGATTCTTCCGAAAAATATTGTTTGATGGAAGCCGAGATGGTCAAAGGAATTCGGTTATCAACCTCATCTTCCGTAAATAATACAATATTATCTAACATAAACCCGAAATCATCTTTTATTTCCGGATGGTAGAACAATGTGAAGGACCCTATACTTTTTGGCGGAATTCTTTTCGTATTTTCAACAACCACTTCAATATGTGGAGGGGTGATCAGGGTGTCACTGATGACCACGGTATCTTGGCTATTGTTGTAAAACTCGACTTTCCTTCGCAGCACGCCTTGGTTGGTGATGGTTCCCAAATGGATATTATTGCCTTTGAAGCGCAAGTTGCCTTTCTCCACAGGGTAATCAACGGAAGGCTTCAGGTCAAATGCCTGAATAAATCCTGTGATTTTTAATGTAGTTTCCTGAGAATAGTTTTCTATTTTGAGTGTAAATGTTTTTTCAAAGAAACCGGGCTTGTAAGGGTCATAGGTGATTTGTATACTGTGTGAACTGCCCGGAGCCAATTCTTCCTTGGGAAATTGGGCAACCGTACAAGCGCAATCGGTCTCTATTTCTTTGATCTTGACGGGTTGGGGGGCTGTTACCCGGAAATCAAAGGTATGAGTGACCGGAAAGTTCTCTTGTTTGAACCTGCCTAAAAAAATAGAATCTTGTAATACCGAAATGGGGCTTCCCTGGGCAAATACTTGAAGAAGTCCCAAAAATAGCCCGCTAAAAAGTAATAGTATTTTTTTCATAATTCGGCTCACTGAAATTGGTGTAGAGGTACATATGTGAAAATATGTGGTAAAGTTCATAAAAAAAATCTATTCCTCAAGAAGCAAGCCGAAGAAAGGCCCAAACACCAAAACTTATGCCTTGCCGGAAAAGTGGACTTGGGGCTTGGAAAACAGTGCCGTATACAGGCTTAGAAAACCTTGTTCATACTTCTTAGCCAGAGGGGAGAAGACACACTACGAAGCAAATATTTTGCTTTCTCTCTTTTAAATATTGGTTGCTACAAGGATAGTTTTTAAGTTTGTACCTCTTGAAAATAAGAAATATAAGCCTGTCTTATCGCTCTCTGCAGAAGCAGAGGGAGGAAAGTCCGGGCAACACAGAGCACCGCACTTCCTAACGGGAAGGGTTCCGGGCAACCGGAATACAGAAAGTGCCACAGAAAAAATACCGCCTTCCGGAGCAATCCGGCAAGGTAAGGGTGAAAAGGTGGGGTAAGAGCCCACCGCCCTGCTGGTGACAGTAGGGGCAGGGTAAACCTTGCGGGTTGAAAGACCAAATAGGTTTCGCTTGATCTTGAAAAAGATGATAGGGTTGCTCGCCCTGTTTCTCTGATGAGAATGGCGAAATGGGTAGGTCGATGGAGCTGTTTGGCAACAAGCAGCCTAGATAAATGATAAGACTCCACGCAAGTGGAGACAGAACCCGGCTTACAGGGCTTATATTTCTTGTTTTTTTATTGCTAAAATAGCTTTACATTTGAATGAGTACCATCCAACAATTGGCGGAAAGGTAAGAGTATGTTGAAAACTTGCTGTGAGAGGTGCGCCTCTTTGGTGATATAAATGTTCCGTTTAGGGTTCTCAAAATACTGCGCTGAGGTTCTTGATGTGAGAGCTTTTGAGCCAAAGGATGAAATTTAAACCTGCTCTAAAGTTCACAGAGAAAGAAAGGGAACTGTTCTCATTGTTGAAATGAACTCGCGACTTTACTTGCGTTTGAGCAGGTTACTTTGAATGTGTAATCCTTATTTCAAAATATACTTACAGCTCCTTTCTGTTAGGTGTGTTTCTCCTTCAGGATAGGTTGTAGCAATCTAATATATGTCAACTTATGGCCAAGATTCTGATTATTGATGATGAAAAGAGTATCCGCTTTACCCTACGTGAGATTCTTGAGTTCGAAAAGTACAAAGTAAATGAAGCCAAGGATGGAGAGGAAGGGATTCAGATGTTGGTAAAAGAGGATTTTGATGTGGTATTGTGTGACGTGAAAATGCCTAAGATGGATGGCATTGAGGTATTGGAAAAAGCCATGGAGCTAGGCTGTAAGGCTCAGTTTATCATGATTTCGGCCCATGGAAATATTGAAACGGCTGTGGATGCCACCAAAAAAGGAGCCTTTGATTTTATTTCCAAACCCCCGGATCTGAACCGTTTGCTTTTGGCAGTGCGCAATGCATTGGACAAAGGCAGTTTGGTAGAAGAAACCAAAGCCTTAAAAAAGAAAATTTCCGGGGCCACTGAAATTGTCGGAGACTCACCGGCTATTCAGGATGTGAAAGATACCATTGAAAAAGTAGCCCCCACCGAAGCCAGGGTAATGATTATGGGGCCCAACGGCTCGGGGAAAGAGTTAGTAGCCCGTTGGATACATGAACGCAGTTCCAGAGCGTCCGCTCCTATGATAGAGGTTAACTGCGCGGCCATTCCCTCCGAATTGATAGAGAGTGAGTTGTTTGGGCATGAAAAGGGTTCTTTTACTTCGGCTCACAAACAACGCATTGGAAAATTTGAACAGGCCAATGGCGGGACCTTGTTTTTGGATGAGATCGGAGATATGAGTTTGTCTGCCCAAGCCAAAGTATTAAGAGCATTACAAGAGCATAAAATTACCCGTGTAGGTGGGGATAAAGAAATCAAAGTAAATGTGCGGGTGATCGCGGCAACCAATAAGGATATAAAACATGAGATAGAGGAAAAGCGCTTCCGGGAAGATTTGTATCACCGGCTTAGTGTTATTGTGATTAATGTGCCTCCCTTAAAAGACCGTATCGGGGATGTCGCATTACTGGTAGATAAATTTGTAGAGGATATCGCAGTGGAATACGGAGAGGCGAAAATCAAAGTCATGGAGGGAGCCATCAAGAAATTGCAGGAGCATGAATGGTCAGGCAATATTCGTGAGTTACGCAATGTGGTGGAACGCTTGATCATCATGTGCACCAACAAAGTAATTACAGAAGAAGATGTAGAAAAGTACTTGTAAATACAAAAGCTGCCAGCCTTATATGAAACCGGCTGGAGTTTGTGTTTTCGAGAAGCCTCTTGGCATCGAATACGGAATGATAAAAAGGCCCGCATTGGTATAGGTGCGGGCCTTTTGTATATGGGAACTTTACTTTAAGATTCTGTCAAAGTTTTTAAGGTATTCAATCGCTGTGTGATTTCGGAAAGACCTTGTTCGGCCAAGTCAATGGCTTTTTTTAGCCTTTCTCTGTCATTGTTACTCAGAGGTGTATGACTGTTTTCTACAATACCGTCAAAGTATTGGGTAAGGGTTTCGATATACTCCTCCGTTTCTTTAAAATAATTCAGGAGTTCTGTTTTAGTGTTAATTTGTGGAATATACGCTTTCATTTCTGCCGCTAGTTTGTGGATTGTTAACGATGACTGGCCCATCATCAACGACTTAAGCCAGCCGTATTTAGGAGTTGTTCTTCAAAACGAGATTTGATGGAAAATTGTTATTGCAAGCGAATCAAAAATTCACTGTAGGTGAAAAGAGACGAATTGAAAATTTCTAAATAGGATGAATCATATTTACAATCTCTTCTACTAAAGAAAGATATCAATAAATATTTATTTATGAGGTGGCCTGCTATAGAGAGTAAATTATGTTTGACGCGCTAAGTTACTTAGAAATTTTGTGAGTTATCCTATGTGAAGGTAAAAAAATCCTTTGTGAAAATGCACAGTGTCCGTCACGAATATTATTTCAATGGCAGTTTGGTTATGAGGGGGTGAGGCTTTGGAATAACTTGATAATTAAGTGGTTTCCGAAGAAGGGTTTCTTTCAGTAGAGGGCGGAAGTTTGTTTGTAAGAATGAATTTATTACTTTTCGGTTTATGCCTACTTGAGTTTTGATTTGGGATATTTTACTTCCAGCATGTATACATATTCAAAACTGGAACGCCTAAATTGGAAAAATTCTAATTTTACGGCTGAGTTTCTCCTTTGAGAAGTTTGGAAAGCCTTTTCAATAAGTAAAGTGGCATTTCGTTCGGCTTTATCATCATTAAATTCTTCCTCCCAATAATAGTGAGGTGCCGTTAGTACAAATTTGTAAATCATAATAAACGTTGGTATTAAGTGTAAAAGATTTACTAAGGGAAAATATACCTTTGATGATGTATGTAATTAACTCTCAATCAATGGGATTCATTGTGTTGTTTTTGTATGGAGAAGGAGGAGAAAGCTGCAAGGTTAGGCTCGTGTTTACTGCAAAAAAGTTCGATGTACATATGTTATACTTTTTGATTGTGGTAGTTGTTATGGTTTTTTTGAAGGGTCATCAAAAATTCCCCTAAAAAAGTTTAACCTAAACCGAAAAAAATTACGTACACCCAATTGACGCACAAGAGTACTTTCAAGCCCAAATTCGACCAGCTTCAAATGAGAATTGTACCTAAACAGTTCCGATAACCAAGTAATTATACCATAAACTTAAATCACTTACAAGCTAATAAATTGACGTGAAATCTAATGAAGCAGCCTCAGAAAGAAGAACCTTCCAATTATGAATTGCAGGAAGTGAAATTGTTTGAAGACTGGAAGAATGAAAAAAAGGTGCCCGTATTTTTACAAACCCTACAAAGGTCCATTGCCAAAGCCGGGCAGTTTATTAAAAAAATTCCGGGGGTAGAAGCCGCTCTGAACAAAACCAATCAAACTTTTTTGGAAGTATGGCAGGACCTGGCTAATTGGGAGTTTAATCAAACGGAAATTTATTCTAAATTTATTCAAGCAGGCCATCAGCATATTGTATCTGCTCAAGATATTGCTACTCTCGATCTGGAAGAAATTGAAGAGGTATTAGGTGATGTTTGCAATAAGTACAAAACGCTTGCCTCTGTCAAGCAAAAGTCTTCTAATACCTTGTCAAGTATGCCTACAGACATCATTGCATTAGTAACTTTAAATCAACAAGCCATTGGTGAATACGCTACTCATTTTGGGTTTGATATCTCTTTACAACAGGAAAAACTGTTTGCCTTGAATATCCTGGAATATGCCTCCACGATGGACGAAGCGGCCAAAGAACAAATCAAAAGTCGCTTAATAAAAAACGCTTTGGAAATGACAGGATCACAAAATAGAGAGGTAGATAAACCGACCTTTATCCAAATGCTCAAAAAGCTATCTACTTCCGTATCTATTCAATTGTTGAAAGCAAAAGTCGGCCAACTTATTCCCATACACGGAGCGGTGATTGGAACCGGTTTTAATGCCTACTTTACTACCGAAGTGTGTGATATTGCCCATTGGCTATATAAACAGCGCTTTTTAGCTGAAAAATACGGAACGGAAGTGTTTGAACTGAAAGGAAATAATGTAGAATTGTTGAATGAGGAAAATCAAGCTTCGGATTGGGAACAATAGAGAAGCTTTATATTTCTATTTCCATTTTCTCTTTTGCCAACAGGCAGTTTGGAAATAGTTTTTGGCATTGAACCTCTATTTTCTTTAAAAACTGATCGTCATGATCGGGGTCATGGTGAGTCATCACCAATTGTTTTACGCCAGCCTGTCGTGCTACCTCAATCGCTTGCTCATAGCTACTGTGCCCCCATCCTGATTTTGTGCGTAGTTCTTCTTGTGTAAATTGTGCATCGTGAATCAAGAGGTCGGCATTTCGGGCAAATTCCACAATATTTTGATCAATGGATGGGCCATGTTCGATGTCCGTACAAATGACCACGGATTTGTTGCCTTGATCTACCCGGTAGGAATAAGCTCCGCCGGGATGTTGATGTGGAATAGCTTTGAGGTGCGCTTTACCTAAAATGGCAGAGCCGGATTGGAAAAAAGTAAAGTGAAAATTGGCACCCATCTCGTTCAGTTTTACAGGAAAAAAGGCCTCTTGCATTTGATTCTCAAAGATCTCTTTCAAATTCGTAGTGGCGCGTTTTTCTCCCATAGCCAATAGCGTTATGGACTGTTGAGGGATATAAGCCGGAGCAAAAAAGGGAAAGCCCTGTATATGGTCCCAATGAAAGTGGCTGAAAGTTAAAAAAATATCTTTCGGCAAAGCTCCGGGAGCATTGACTAGGTCTTTTCCCAAGTCCCGGATGCCGGTACCCGCATCAAAAATACCAATTGCATCAGAGTCGGGAGAAGAGAGTAGGATACAAGTGGTGTTTCCCCCATATGTCTGAAATTCCGGATTGCATACGGGAATGGATCCGCGGGTGCCATAAAATTTTACCTTGATACTCATCAATATGTATTCAACCTATTTTTTATTCATATAAATTTATCAAAAATTCACGCATTTCATAACAATGCCTCTTCAGTGATGCATTTTTGTATCAAGTGAAGTGGGGTTTTTTCGAAATAATAATTGCTTACTTCAATCAAAGAAGGGGCTCCGGGCCACAATTCGTCTGCTGGTTTGCGAGCTTCCTTAAGCTCCGGAGAAACTTTTTGCCGGGCAAGTTTCCGGCTGTCCGCCAAAAGAAACAGAGGGCGTTGTAGCTCCTTACAAGCCAAGCCGATGCCATATGTACCGATTTTATTAATAAACGCATCCTGAAAGATTGCATCCGCTCCCACTATGGCCATATCCCATGGTGGAAATTCCCGTGTGATGGCGGTATCGGCAACCATCGTCACTTTGATGCCGGAGTTGGCCAAATAAAGGGCTTGTTGCCTCCCTTCATGCGCAGGGCGGGATTCCGTTTGTATGATTTTGAAATTTTGCCCCTGGGCTTTGGCAAGTTGACAAATCGCTTGGATAGCACCACTGTTGGAATGTAATAAGAGAGTTTTGCGATCCAGGTTGAGATAGTTTAAGGCATTACTGGCTACTTGCTCGTTGATTGCAGACCATTGTTTTTGGTAAGCCATGATAAAGGCTGGGATATCTGTTTGGCTTGGGGCTTTCCGGAATGCTTCAATGAAATGTTCCAATACTTTGAACAAAGGGAAGACTTGTTGAACTTCGAGCAGGCCTTTGTATAAGGTATTGCGATCCACTCCGTCTTTCATGTATTGTTGAAGCTGACAGATCAGGTTTTTCAAATGGATGGAAGAGCCTGAAGTCGGGTCTTTTTTGATTTTCGCAAAAAGAGTTTTCATCATCAAAACGGAATAAAGGGTGAGCCGTAGGTAAGGATAAAGGTACAAGATTAAGCAGAAGAAGGTTGGCAAATAGAAAAATGATTGTTTGGAGCTTTGTTCCGGGGAATTGCAAGCATCCCATCGTTTTCTGTACTCTTTGTAGGTATGAGGAAGAACAAAATAAATGAAATTGACGCTTTTCAAGAATTTTGAGCATATAAAATCCAAATATAATTATAAATTAGTACCTGATAATCTGCTGATTTAAGGAATACATATGTCAATCAAAACAAAAGTATATTTAATAGTAGGAGTAGGGATTTTGATCTTTTTTTCTATACTAGGTTACAAAGCAGCCACCACCCGCTCACATAGCCCCAAAGATACCGTTCGTTATGTGCTGGATGATGTTTTATTGGAGATGGTATATTGTAGGCCTTATAAGAAAGATCGCTTGATTTTTGGAGAAAAGGGTTCTGGAGCATTGGAGTATTATGGGGAATACTGGCGTACCGGAGCGAATGAAGCGACTACATTTGAAGTAAACCAAGAGATTTATTTTGGCGACAAGCCATTGAATGCGGGCCGTTATTCTTTTTATACCATTCCAAATGAACAAGAATGGGAGATTGTACTGAACAGGGAAGCTGACCGTTGGGGGCTGTGGGAACCTGACTACTCGTTGGATGCCGTGAAAATTAAAGCCCCTGTAGTGCGCCAGCCGGAAGTGTTGGAGCAGTTTACCATTTCGATGGAAGAAACGGAGAACGGAATCCTCATTCACCTGAAATGGGATGATCTGGATATTGCCTTTCCCGTACGAAAACGTTCCTGATAAACTTAGCCGAAATTGTCACTGATTTGGGTGAGCTCCTGTTGTAAATCTTCTAAGGAATAACAAGGTAAAATCAAATCGATTCGGCGTTGGTCAAGTCGGGTGCCGGCAAGTTCATCCGCCCAGCCGGATTTTCCGGTGAGGGCCAAAATAGGTTTGTGGTACAACCAGGCAAAAGTGATTTCCGATAAAGTGCCGGCTCCACCCCCCACTGCCACAACCACATCGGCAGCTAAGGTGGTTAGTGCGTTGCGGGTATGTCCCATTCCGGTTGGGATCACTATATGACAATACGGGTTGGCTTGACTGAGGTCGCTTCCGGGTAAAATTCCTACTACCGTTCCCCCGTTATCATGAGCTCCTTTGCTCACCGCTTCCATGATGCCACCCCGCCCTCCTGTAATCACGGTAAAACTTAATTCTGCTAAAATTTGACCGATCTTTTCACCCATTTGATAAGTGGCCTCATCGGTTTCGGAATCGCCAATTACAGTTGCTTGCGGAAGTCGAAGTGGTTTCATAATTTCAGGTTTGTATTTTGGGTAATGTAATTTCAAATTTCGTCCCTGTTTCCGGTGTACTCTGTACCGAAATACTGCCTTTATGGCTTTTAATAATCTCCAAACAAATCGAAAGCCCTAAACCCGATCCTTTTTCAGTGGCTTTGGTCGTGAAAAAAGGATCGAAGATTTGTTCCTTTACTTCTTTAGTCATTCCTTTTCCGGAATCTTCAATACCGATGGTAATGCTGTTTTCTTGCTCTGTTGTGTGAATGCTAATGCTTTTTTCTACTAAGTCGTGCTGGTCTTCCAGGGCATGGATGGCATTGGTGAGTAAGTTCATAAACACTTGGTTCAATTTGCCCGGCATACACTCTATCGATGGTAAGTTTCCGTAGTATTTGTTTATTTTAATGGCATTTTTGGTCCAGTGTTTCAGAAGCAAAAGGGTAGAGTCCAAGCCTTCTTCCGGGTTGGAAAATTGCCATTTATGCTCGGGGATTCCTTTGTACTTTCTCAGTCCGATCGCGATCTCTTTTATCCGTTTTGCACCTTCTTCTATCCCTGCCAATAATGAATCAATTTCGTCAAAAAGAAATTCAGAGTCAACTGCCATTTCCTCTTTTACTTTGGCCAGGTAATTTTTGGGAATATGTTGATAGAGTAAATAGTAGTATTTTTTTAATAAGGTAAGGTCCGATCGCAATGGCACTACCCCGCTCGAAAGGAAATTGACCGGATTGTTGAGTTCATGAGTGATACCGGAAGTCATCCGGCCTACAATGGCCAGCTTTTCGGCTTGGACCAATTGCTGGAGTGTGTTTTGAGAGGTATGCCGTAGGCTTTCATTGCTAAAGGCCATATGAATATATCCTGATAAACTGAGGAGAAGTTGGGTCAATGAGTTTGTGATTTCCTGTTGGCTAAAAGCAATAAATACTTGTTGATTGTTGAATGCGAGGAGAAATAGCGATTGTAAAGGAATAGAACTCTGTATAAAGAAGGGAGGGGGGCTGAAGAATTGGGAGGGTTGTCGAATGATTTTATAAGTATTGGGTACATTCATAAAATCTAAGTTATTGAAAGAAAGTAGGGATAAGGAAAACGGAGGAGGCTCTTCTTCTTTATAGATAAAGTGCTTTACGTTTAAAGTTGCTTCTTTGAATTGCCCTATACCTAAGGCGCAAACCCCAGAAGGTTGTAGGGCGGCTTGTAGTATCCGAAGAATTTCTTTGACCGAACTCTTGCCTGAATGAATACTTTTTCCAACTTCCAGGTGTACTTGAAGAGGGTTCGAGTCTAAATGGTTACTTGAAGTTCTTAGCATTTAACTTGTCGTCTAATAGATTGTTGATTGTTTGTTTTATTAAATTATTTGTTGATTGTAAGACTGAATGATGGTTGCCTGTTTCAGGCTTGTGTTGAGTAAGTATGTTGATTGCAATGATAGTAGGGGAGAGGTATTGAAAGTAAGAAATTAATAATACCTTTTATTAGGTATTTAAATATATATAGATTTTTTTAGAAAATTTAAGGAATAAGTAGATAAAGAATTTATAAATAGTGGATTTTTTATCAAAAAAGACTAAAAAATAGTGATAAATACCTAAAAATAATAGTGAAATCTATTTATTTAAAAACTGCTGAAATAACCAGAAAAAAAGAGGGTTATTATAGTGATAACAAAGAGAATAATAGTAAACAAGTAGATATAAATTCCCTGATTTATTTAGTAATTAACCCTCACGTTTTATGAGTAAAGCACTTGACTTAGTGATGTTAGTGGACGATAATGATACTGATAATTTCATAAATAAACGTATCATTGAACTGACCGGCTTCGCGTCCAATATAATCATAAAAAATTCAGGAAAGTGTGCATTGGAGTATTTGCAAGAACATAAAGATCAACCGGAAAAATTACCTTCCATAATCTTTTTGGATATCAATATGCCAGTGGTGGATGGATTTGTATTTTTATACGAATTTGATAAGTTTTCTGAAACAACCAAGAAAAATTGCCGGGTGGTAATTCTATCCAGTTCGGATAATAAACGGGACATAGATAAGATCGTGGATAATGACTATGTATTGAAGTTTGTCACAAAACCACTGACGGAGGAGGCCCTCAATGGAATCAGGGAGATTATACAACATGTTGCCGTATAACCCCCCTCAAAACAGGAATCATAGAAGACTATGATTCCTGTTTTTTATCTTCCGTAAACCACAATTGGTTGTAGTCATATTTCTCGTGGTTGGGAAAGATCTCGTAGAATTTTTTAGATACCTCTTCAAAGAGGACTTTTCTTAACTCTTCAATGTTTTCCTTTTGGATTGCTGAGATAAAAATAGCCTTTTCATCCTTGCCCATATACAATTGCTTCCACTCGGCAATCGTACTGGGGGGATTATCTTCTTCAAACGGAGGGTATTCTTTATTGGTAAATTGATCGATTTTGTTGAACACGAGAATGTTGGTTTTATCCTGTGCCCCGATTTCAGCCAACGTCTTATTGACCACATCAATCTGTTCCTCAAAAGAGTCATGTGAGATATCCACTACATGTAAAAGAATGTCTGCCTCTACAATTTCGTCCAACGTAGATTTAAAACTTTCAATCAGCGTAGTGGGGAGTTTACGAATAAAACCCACCGTATCAGTCAGTAGAAAGGGTATATTATACAATACCATTTTCCTTACGGTAGAATCTACCGTAGCGAACAGTTTGTTTTCCGCAAATACATCGGCTTTTCCGATCACCTGCATCAAGGTAGATTTGCCCACGTTGGTATAACCCACCAAGGCAACACGTACCATCCGGTCTCTGGACTTTCGCCTTACATGGCTTTGTTTGTCCAATTTTTCCAGCTTCTTTTTCAACAAGCTGATTTTATCCCGGATAATCCTTTTATCCGTTTCCAGTTCGGTTTCCCCAGGGCCTTTCATCCCGATACCTCCTCGCTGTCTGGAGTGGTGTGTCCATAAGTTGGTCAGGCGGGGAAGCATGTATTGATACTGGGCGAGCTCCACTTGCGTTTTGGCTTGAGCGGTTTTGGCCCGCTTCATAAAGATTTGCAAAATCAACAAGCTCCGGTCGATGACCAAACAGTCTTTTAATTCACGATCCAGGTTTTTGACATGCGAAGTGGATAGATCATCATCAAAAATGATCATATCTACCTCATATTGTTTTACATAATTGCTAACCTCTTCCAGCTTTCCTTTTCCCACAAAAGTCCTTGGGTCAATTTTATCAAGCTTTTGTGTGAAGGATTTCAGGGTTTTAATCCCCATGGTTTCTGCCAGAAAAGCCAATTCATCCAGGTATTCCTGGGTTTGCTCAGCGGTTTGTTGATGGTTGGATACGGCCACTAAAACCGCGGTAGGTTGTTTCTCTTCTGTATAATAAAGTTCTTTTTTCAACGATTCCTCTCCTTTTGATGTACATTAATTTTCCATACCGGAGCATGTCCGGTTTCGTAGGCTTTGCTGAGGTGTTATATTATCTGTTACATAGGATTTGATGTTATTTTACAAAAATACATATAATTCTTTGCTTAGAGGTAAGGTATAGAGAGAAAAGCCCCCTTAAGAATGAAGTACTTAAGCTATGCTTTCTGAAATAGTTGGCATCATGAATGCTTACTTTATCCTTTCCTGTACAAGAACTTTGGCCTGTATGGTGTGCTACATTTAGTACAGCGAACTTAAAACCTCCAAAGATTTAACTTGTCCGAAATTTTCCAAATGTAGTTGGTAAAATTTAATCAACGTATTTAACAAGCTGTGGCGTTGGTGCCGGTTAAGGGGAATATATTCTTGATAAGTGCTGTCAATTACCTGTTTTAGTTTCTCTGTGTTGACAGGGTCTTCCGGATAAAAATGCAAGAGCTGGTTGGCTAACTCCTGGTGCGTGTTGAAACCAAAGCCCAAATAGTCCGGCAATTGACACATAAACTGGATATGAAAATTTTCGAAATGCTCAGTTAATTGATCCAATGTAATAAAACTTTGCCATAAGAAATGAAATAATTGCGGGTTTTCTTCCTCTTCTTTGATGGCTTTGCTCAGTATTTCAGTAATAAAAATAGCAATGGTGGTTTTAAAGGGATGTAAGGAAATCGTTTGGAAGGGGTGAAGCAATTTGGCCTCCGAAATGCGATGAATGTTGGAGGACTCTTTATGGTAAATCACCGTATCTAACAATGATAACGGTTGATACATGGCTATATGGTTGGTTTTGGCTTTTTTGCTACGGACTCCATTGACAATAAAAGACTTCAAGCCAAAACGCTCGGTATATATTTTGACAATGATTGAGCTTTCCCGGTAACGGATAAAAGTGAAGACGATACTACGTGTTTTATAAATCATTCTTTGAATGCTATGAGTCGGTAACCTGCAAAGGTACGAGTTTCACATACATTGAAGTACGTTCCGGTAGAATTATAAAATATGAAAAGAAATAGCCCGAACAGCCTCTTCTGTATACCGTAGATATGGCTTGCCAAAAATAGCCGTGTTTTGTATGAATTCCTTACCTTGTTTTCTGTACCTTTGGCTCTGAATTCCTGAATTTTTCTTACTGTTTCAATAGCTTTCAAAGTAATTTTTGATTTGTAATTCATAATTGTAATGTTAAAACCCCGCACTTTGTATCAATGCCTGACAGCCGGATTGTTGTTGGGCTTCTTCGCTTGTAATAACAATAATGAAAGTAAAGCCCCGGAGGAACCTGATATTGAATATGCATTTGAGACAGCCTTAACGAAGGAAGGGACTTTGGCAAACGAAGAAATCAACGAAGCTTCCGGCTTGGTTGCTTCCCGGAGCAATGTTGGAATGTTTTGGACACATAATGATAGTGGGGATACGTCCCGGATTTTTTTATTTGACAAAGAGGGAAAAAACCTGGCTACCTATTATCTGAATGAACTCCCGGCACGCGATTGGGAAGACATCGCTCTTGGCAAAGGACCTGAAGAGGGGGTGCATTATTTGTACATTGCCGAAATGGGTGATAATAATGCTCAATATGATACCAAGCATATTTATCGCTTGAAAGAACCGGTGTGGGATGCGGAAGGGGAGCACTTGGTGAATGAGGTAGAGGATATACAGTTTGTGTATCCCGATGGAAAACGTGATGCCGAAGCCTTGATGGCTGACCCTTTGACGGGAGATTTATGGATTGTTTCCAAAAGAGAAGAGAAAAATCGGATCTACCGTTTGCCCAGTCCTCATTCTTTGGATACCGTGATCGTAGCAGAGTATTACGGTGAAATTCCTGTGCATAATAGTAACGGAGGAGATATTTCTGCCAACGGAACGGAAATTCTGTTGAAAAACTACGACAAGATATTCTATTGGCCGCGTGCCGAAAACCAAACCGTGGCTGAAGCCTTGTTGAGTCAGGTTCCACAAGAATTGTATTATGAGGTAGAGCCTCAAGGAGAGGCGATTGCTTGGGATCCTTCAGGCAATGGATTTTATACTTTGAGCGAAGAGCGTAGTAATGTAGAAGCGGTGCTTTACTACTACGAAAGGTTGGATAAATAGAAAAAGAATTGTTCTAATAGCTCAAAAGCGGTGGATGTTAATTCCACCGCTTTTGTTGTTTTTACTTTAATGTGGCTTTGACGGCACCGCACTTTAGCATTTTATTGCCAAAATAAGGATTCAATACTTCATTTTTGCTGCTGAGCCAATAAGCACCTTGGTTGCCATTGGCCATAGGGCAATAGGCTTTGTAAAGTGCACCTGAAGTAAATTCACTTTTTTCAACCAAAGCAATTAAGGCATTGGACAAAGAACTAAAAGCAACTCTTTGTTTATCTAATTGAGTGCTCGAAGCAATTTTTTCAGCATATTGCAAAATCGTTTGGTTATTTTTTACCTTTTTCAGAGCAGTCTGCAATTGTTGAGCTGCCTTTTGAGCTTCTCCCGCATCAGAGGCCACGAGTTTATTTTCTAAAATTAAATACTGTTGAACAGCTGTTCCCAGTGCTTTTTCTGAAAACCCGGCTTGTTGTGCAACTACTACAGTAGTCGAGAATACCAGAGCGATTGATGCAATTATTGATTTGAATTTCATAACGTTGATTTGATTTTTTTGAATAGAAAAAATGCTACCCCGTGTTTTTCTTCCTCTTCTTTGAGGAAAAAGCGGAGGAGGAATGAACAGCGGTGTAAAAATGAACAAGGAGAGTATAATTCTGCTTAGGGTAACCCAAGCGAACCTTATAAGAATATTATAAGAGGAAAGACTGGACCCACAAAAAAATAACTGGCCCAATCAAGGGAGGGAGGTAACGTTTGGCTTGTAAATACTGAAGTTTATTTGCAAACGTATTGAATGTATTCGTATAGAAACCGCCAATAAATACCTGTGAGAAGGGCACTTTCACACTTGAAAGTGTCGGCGGGTATTTTTCTTTGGCAGGTACCGAAAGTGCTATTTCACTGCAACAATCTTTCTGGTGTTGCCGGTTTTTAAATTCAATTGAACAGGTATCGGAAGTGCTGGCTTGCGGTAAAGCATGTTCACAAACTTGCGCTTGTGCAAACAGCGCAATGCTTTGTAAAGCCCCTTTACATAAATGCCCGTTGATGGTAAAGCCGGTAGAGGAAACCAGCACCATGCATGTCATTAAAAAAGCTCCTATGGATTGTAACTTTTTACGCATTATAAGTGCAAAATTCCACAATCCTTTTGAGTCTGTGTTTATATAATTTCCGGAAAATGTTATAAAATTTTTTTGCCGGGTCGTTTCTGCTCTTTGGCAAAGGCTCATTCCTTTATACATAGGACAAATTTATGTACATATTCGTACAGTGGTTGTATCATTATAGATCATAAGCATAAAGTCGTTATTGAGTTGATTTGCTTGTAACTGTTTGATAAATAGTGTCTTGTTTGTTTTTGGTACAAGCTTGGCAAAAGAAAGGAAAAGTGTCGAATTAATTTTTATATAACTTTACTTCTACTATGAACTATTCAAAATCGTTTGGATTCAAATCGTTGATTGCGCTTGTATTAGGAATGGTATTTATCAGCATGTCCGCATTTGCGGATGGAGAGAAAATCACTAAAAGCCAAGCAAAAGTATTGAAAAAAGCCAAGGCAAAAGTAGAAAAAGCCAGTCCTGATGATTGGAAAACTTATGCATTGGCGGCCGAAATGTGCTTTGGTAAAAAAGTCAATATGAAAGAGGCGTACGAATGGTTGAAAAAATCCATTGAAATCAAGGAAACTCCTTTAAACCTGCGGATCAAAGGGGACTATTATACTCAAAATAATTTGCCGGAGAAAGCCATTGATGCCTATATCAAAAGTATGGAATTGGTGAAAGCCAAAGATCCTTATGCTGACTTTACAGAAATACAGGAAAAAATTGCGATGTTATCCAAAGAACTTAGCTCTTACGAACAATAAAGTCAACTTGAGCATTTTATAATTTCTAATTAGTTAGTGCATTTTCTTATATAAATTTTATTTGCAGCTCGCTAAATCCCAGTGTATTCCACTGGGATTTTTTATTCGATCACGGCTAATTTACCTACAAAGGTTTCCTCCCCCTCTTCATCGGCACTGAAGATCAGGTAAATACCCGTTTTGGCTTTTTTGCCCTTGTAGTTGTGGGCGTTCCAAGTAGCTGTACCCCCATTGGCCTGGGTTTCCCAAATCAATTTTCCGGACACATCGGTAATTTTTATGATGGCATCTTTGGCCAAGCCCGAAATTGTCACCCAGCCTCCATATTCCGGACGGACAGGGTTGGGAAATATTTTTACATCCTGATGAGTCTCTTTGGCTTCTGTGGCATCCGAGCGAAAGGATATGATTCCTTGAGAGGTACCAAAAAATACCTCACCGCTATTAGCTTGTATGGCAATACTATGGATGGCGTTCGCAAGTAAAGGACTATTATCTGTGGTAAAATGATGGATTAGTTCCGAGCCGTCTTCTGAGAAAAGCCAGACTCCTTTGTCGGTGCCTATCCATTTCCGGTTGCCTCCGTCTACGGCCAAAGCCGTGATTTTTTCATCCTTTAATAAAGGCCGTCCGTCAAACCGTGGGAAGGTCCCATCAATTTGATGGCTGTTGAGGACCGCATAGGTATCAAAGAATTCCACGATGCCGTCATCTGTCCCTACCCAGAGGCTGCCATTTTGATCCAAAGCCAAACAATTGACTCCGTTCGTAGGTAAGTTACCATTGTTTTCTCCGCTTTTGAGCAATTTGAAGCGTTGCTCATCATCAAATACCAAAATCCCTCCGCCTTGATGTTTTGCTATCCGGACCCATTTGAAGTTGTTCTTGTCTACTACCATTTCCACAGGGTAAGAAGCTGCACTTACAGGCAACCGGACAGATTGCCAGGAGCCATCCGGAGCGATGCGATGAAAGGAAGCACGGGAGGAAGGGACACCGTAGTTTGCCAGCCAAAGGTTGTCTTCTTGATCTGGAACCATCCCCGTAATATGTACCTGGCCATTGTTTGTACTTACCAAAGGAGCATCTGTCTTTTTGGAAAAGGAGTTATTTTGAAGATCCCAAAGAAATAAACCCTCTCCTAACATACCTATATAGATAAGAGATTGGCTTGCTTGGTATCCCAAGGCTACAGGATCTTTCATCAATGGTATTGCTTCGGCTCCGATATAATTGGCTCGTGAAGTATAATTCGTCCATGAGCCGTTTTCAAAGACATAAAAACCAAGCGTATTGTTCCAGGGTTGAAGGTCCGGGTCATAGCCTCCCGAAAGACAAATGATTTTGTCCTGAACGGCAAATAATTTGAAATTGGTAGGAGACAGCGGTCCGCTGGGAAAGTAAGTGCTCGATTGGTTTGACTGATGTTTGACCAAACCGGTTTCCGCATCGGCTACCCATAATACGTTTTGTTTGTCAAGTAAAGCTTTATGAGGAGCAACCAGGGGGTCGACTTGTAAAGCCGTGGCTTGTAAATTAGCATCAATCATCCATAAGGTTGAGCCGGTACTAAGTAAAAGTTTGTTTTGGGACGAGGACAAGTACGTATAGTTTTGTCCCGCTGCAATGTCCAAAGCTTTTACCTTGCCGTTTTGATATTGATAAAGATGATCTGATGCGATGGGAAAGAAAACGCCTTGTCCTGATAATGCGGCAATATGTTTTACTGCTTGCCCGGGGACATTTGCCAATGTTGTCCAGTTGCGAAAGTCCAAACGGTTGATTTCCGGGGCCAAGGATGCTACTTGTACCCCTCTTTCCGTAGCGATAAACAGACTATCCTGAGAAATACAAGAAGCGAATACTTCTACCCGGCTCCCTTCCGGTCCGATATTCAGATAGGTTTCTTTGACTTCCGGTTTGTTGATGTCCAGCTTTACTAAGCCAAAAGATGTGGCAAGGTAGGCAAAGTGATTATTCAAGGTAATGTCATATATCCGGATATTTTCAATGCCGGAGTTTAAGAGGGAGCGGATGTTGATAATTTCCGCTTCGGTAATCAAGTCGATGTTTCCATTGGTATAGGCGATGAGTAAGGTTTGATGCAGACTGCTGTATTCCAGGTCGCTGATGCCATTGTCGCTCAAATCATCCAGTTTCGATAGGGTGCCCAATTGACCATTGTTTTTTTCCAGGTAAAATAAACCGTTTTGCGAAGCACAATAGATCCGTTCGGGGGTTGCTGTCAGTGAATACGCATTGTGGTAAGTGAGGTGGGTTCTCCATGTATTCACCGGAATGTTTTGTTGTCCATAGCTAAACAGAAACTTCCCCAAGCCTAATAGCAGAAGTAAAACGGTCTTTTTCATACAAGTCTTTTCATCTCTATACCTTCATACCACCTGTAAGGATCTATTAGGGTACCACAGATAGTACTGGAAAATTGAAAGATACGAATTTGAAAGCAATATTCTGTACTTACATGTGGCCAGATGTATCCCATCGGGCTTTTATGGACAAGCTTAAATGAATAGCTTGATATTTTAAATAGATGATAAAAAAAAGAAGGCTTTTTTAGTAAAGTGCTAAAAAAAGAAGGAAATAATTTGATGAATTAAAAATCCGGGAGTGTGTAAAATATGTTTTAGGAATTTTAAGTGTTTGTAATAAATTATTCTGTATTCTGCATATAAGCAAAATATAATTCTGTGTAATAGGAGGGAAGCGGATTGCAGTATCCTGTCATTCGAAAAAATATTAAAATAATATTTGGAAATTAGTTTTAAGCTGTTTTATCTTTACTATCCGAAAGACAAAGAAGATGCTATATAATACTCTTACCATAGTGCTAATTCACCTAGTCGTTGTCATTATTCCTGAGAGAGTGATGATGGTTTGAGTATCTTTTGATAAATTTTATAGGAACCAAAAACCATTATCACTTGCCTGATAGTGGTTTTTTTTTACTTAAATCAATACACCTTAACCAACATGTCAAACACCAATACGAATGCTTTATCCAACCAAAAATACGATCGTCTTTCATGATGGCAGTTTTGTCAAAGGAGAAAAGTTAGGGGTTAACCCCTTTTCTCAGACCTTGCATTATGGCTATGGCGTTTTTGACGCCTTACGAGCTTATGATACGGCCCTGGGGCCACATATATTTAAAGCCCGTGAACATTACGAGCGCTTTATACAATCAGCGGAGAACCTGCAGTTGAAGGTGCCTTATACTACGGATGAGTTGATCAATATCACTTACCAACTGCTGGAAAAAAATAGTATGACCAATGCTTATATCCGCCCTATGTTGTACCTGGGAACCAATATGGAATTGGTGCCTGCTGAGAAAAAACATTTGTTGATTGCCGTATGGAAGTGGGGGAAATACATGGGGAAAGACCTGCTGGATGTCAAGGTCTCCTCGGTACAGAAACCCAAGCCTAAGAACTTTTTGGTAGAGGCAAAAATTTGCGGGCAATATTTATACTCCATGGTAGCAAACAATGAGGCCCGGAAAGAAGGGTACGATGCGGCCTTGATGTTGGATTACGAAGGATACGTGGCAGAAGGCCCGGGATCTAATTTTTTTTATGAGAACGAAGGAAAATTATACACTCCGCCTCGCGGAAGTATATTGCCCGGGATCACCCGGCAAACCATCATAAATCTTGCTGCCGAGCTGGGGGTAGAAGTGGAAGAGCGGCTTTTTACTCCCGAAGAATTGGCAAATGTGGATGCCGCCTTTTTTACAGGTACGGCTTCGCAGATTACCGGTTTGAAGTCAATTGATGGAAAACCTTTCAAGAAAAAGTGGGAAGATACCATTGGGAGTGCCTTACTGATTAAATACGGACATAAGGTGACCCAAAGCGAATACGACGGCTATTCGATTATCTAAACAGGAAAGAGGGTCTCTATTCAACGGGTTTTAGAGTAAAGTGCCGGTTTTGACGGCAAATAAAAAATAAATAGTGATAGTGAATTAGGTTGTATTTGTGAAAACATATCCGGCATTTCGTGCCGGGATTGTATCAACCAACAAAAACAACCATTCTTACAAACATTCGAAAAAAAGTTCAAATCAAAAAAATTAACAACAGTGGGTAAAGAATTAAATAAATACAGTAAGCATATCACGCAGGATCCTACACAGCCTGCCGCTCAAGCAATGCTTCATGCAATAGGCATGACCGATGAAGACTTGCAAAAAGCGCAAGTGGGGATTGCTAGTACTGGGTTTGATGGCAACCCTTGTAACATGCACTTGAATGACCTGGCGAAACAAGTGAAAGTGGGAGTGCAGAATGCCGGATTGGTGGGGTTGGGTTTTAATACCATTGGTGTGAGTGATGGCATTTCGATGGGAACAGCAGGGATGCATTATTCTTTACCTTCAAGAGATGTAATTGCAGATTCAATTGAGACAATCGTTGGCGGGCAATGGTACGATGGAGTGGCCACGGTAGTGGGTTGTGATAAAAATATGCCCGGAGCCATGATTGCTTTAGGCCGGTTGAACCGTCCGGGAATCCTGATTTACGGAGGAACTATTGCCTCCGGATGCTATAAAAACAAAAAACTCAATATTGTTTCTGCCTTTGAAGCACTGGGAGAAAAAATGGCGGGGAGCATGAACGAAGAAGACTTTAAAGGAGTCGTTCACCATGCTTGTCCGGGAGCAGGAGCCTGCGGTGGAATGTACACCGCCAATACCATGGCTTCAGCCATTGAAGCAATGGGAATGAGTTTGCCTTATAGTGCTTCTAACCCGGCAAAAAGCCCTGAAAAACTTCAGGAATGTGTAAAGGCCGGTGAGCAAATGCTGCGTTTGTTGGAGCTGGATCTCAAACCTAGAGACATCGTTACCCGCAAGTCTTTGGAAAATGCCGTTACACTGACCATGGCTTTAGGAGGATCGACCAATGCCGTTCTGCACATTATCGCAATCGCCAAAGCTTTTGAAATTGACTTTACCATTGATGACTTCCAACGCATCAGTGATACTACTCCTTTCTTAGCGGATCTCAAGCCAAGTGGAAAATACCTGATGGAAGACGTTCATCGCATTGGTGGTACACCTGCTGTGATGAAGTTCTTGTTACAAGAGGGCTATCTGGACGGTAGTTGTATGACCGTTACCGGAAAAACCTTGGCCGAAAACTTGGAAGCGGTTCCCGGTTTGGAAGAAGGGCAAGATGTGATCATGCCTGTTGACAAGCCTTTAAAGCAAACAGGTCACTTACAAATCTTGTATGGTAATCTGGCCGAAGAAGGTTCCGTAGCCAAAATCACCGGAAAAGAAGGAGAAACCTTTACAGGTCCGGCCCGCGTCTTCGAGAATGAAGCGGATGTTATCAGTGCCATCGGAGATAAAAAAATCCAGGCAGGTGATGTGCTTGTGATCCGTAATTTAGGTCCTAAAGGCGGTCCGGGAATGCCGGAAATGTTAAAGCCTACCTCTGCCATTATGGGAGCCGGACTGGGCAAGTCCGTTGCCCTGATTACGGATGGGCGTTTTTCAGGAGGAACTCACGGATTTGTGGTGGGCCACATTACGCCCGAAGCATATGAAGGAGGAGGAATTGCTCTGGTGAAAGACGGTGATGTGATTACCATTGATGCGGTCAATAACAAACTGGAGGTTGACCTCAGCGAAGAGGAACTGGCTAAAAGAAGGGCAGAGTGGAAACAACCTGTACCCAAAGCCACCAAAGGCATTTTATATAAATACTTGAAGTCTGTTGCTTCAGCTTCGGAAGGCTGTGTTACTGACGAAAACTAATGCAAAGGGAGAGGAACATTCTTAAGGTTTGCTCCTCTTTCTACTATTATCCTAAAAACACATTCTGTATAACATTTTACTACCAAAGGGAAATTCCTTCAAGGTTTCGGTTTGCAAAAACTGATTCGAGATCATTGGACAAAGGAGGGGGCTGGCCTCTTCCTGCAAAAGATCGAACCGTGAAGGCTGGTTCGGTATATGCCAAAAAGTTTATGCCGGGCAAAAGAGTGCGCTGATCATCAGCTAATTGATAATGAAACTTTCAAATCAAATAAATTCGATATGTCTTCTACATTGAAAGAGAGCACCTTAGAGGCGGATCCCTCAGCCGGTCAAAGTAAAAAAGTGACAGGAGCTGAAGCAGTAATTCTATCCTTACTCGAGGAAGGCGTTGATACCATTTTTGGATATCCGGGTGGAGCGATTATGCCCGTTTATGACGCGTTGTACCACTATCAAGATCAAATCAACCATATTCTGGTCCGGCATGAGCAAGGAGCGACCCACGCAGCTCAGGGCTACTCCCGGGTAACCAACGAAGTCGGTGTCTGTTTTGCTACTTCTGGTCCCGGAGCAACCAACCTGATTACCGGAATTGCGGATGCGATGATCGACTCTACGCCTATGGTTTGTATTACCGGGCAAGTGGCCAAACATCTACTGGGTACGGATGCCTTTCAGGAAACGGATGTAGTGGGGATTTCCATGCCTGTGACCAAGTGGAATATCCAAGTGACCTCTGCCGCAGAGATCGGCCCGGCAATTGCCAAAGCCTTCTATATTGCCCGTAGCGGAAGACCAGGGCCGGTAGTCGTGGATATTACCAAAAATGCTCAGAATGAAGAATGTGACTTTGAATATCAACCTTGCACACATATCCGTAGCTATAAACCCGTCTCGGACCCTAAAGAAGAGGCTTTAAATGCGGCCGCTGCCTTAATTAACTCGGCGAAGCGACCTTTCCTCTTGATAGGACATGGGGTATTGTTATCTAAAGCGGAAGAAGAGCTCAAGCAAGTTATCGAAAAAGCAGGTATCCCTTCAGGCAGTACATTGCTGGGGTTATCAGCTTTCCCAACGGATCATCCCTTGTACGTGGGTATGTTGGGAATGCATGGAAATTACGGCCCGAACGTAATGACCAATGAATGTGATGTACTGATTGCCGTGGGAATGCGCTTTGACGACCGGGTAACCGGTGATTTAAGCCGGTATGCCAAGCAAGCCAAAGTGATTCATATCGAAATTGACCCCGCTGAAATTAATAAAAATGTGAAGGCGGATGTGCCGGTGGTGGCCGATGCCAAAGAAGCCTTGACAAGACTCCTTCCCAAACTGGAGCGGAAGTCACATGCGGAATGGCTGGAAGGATTTAGAAAATGTGATGAGAAGGAATTTGAAAAGGTTATTAAACACGATTTCCACCCTCATTCTCATCGAATTCATATGTCGGAAGTCGTAAAAATGCTTTCGGACATGACCGAGGGAAAAGCCATCATCGTCACGGATGTAGGACAGCATCAAATGATTGCATCCCGGTATTATGAATTCAAACAAACGGACAGTAATGTAACTTCCGGTGGCTTGGGTACGATGGGATTTGCCTTGCCGGCAGCCGTAGGGGCAAAACTGGGACAGCCAGACCGGGAGGTAATTGCCATTATCGGGGATGGTGGTTTCCAAATGACTTTTCAGGAATTAGGTACCATTTTCCAATACAAAATACCGGTCAAAGTATTGGTGTTGAACAATCAGTTCCTGGGTATGGTGAGACAGTGGCAACAGCTGTTTTTTGACAAACGCTATTCCTTTACGGAAATGACCAACCCGAATTTTATCAAACTGGCAGAAAGTTTTGATATTGACGGAAAACAAGTGGTAGAACGAAGTGACTTAAAGGATGCTTTGCAGAAAATGTTGGATTCGAAAGATGCCTACTTCATGGAAGTAGTCGTGGAGAAGGAGCATAATGTGTTCCCTATGGTTCCTACGGGAGAGTCGGTTTCGAATATCCGTTTGGAATAGTAGCGAAACAGAAGGGACGAATCCCTTTGTTTGTCTGTGTAGCCTTTAGCTTTTTGCTCGAAGGCTACTATCCAATTCACCAATTGTCTAATACTATAAGCTCATGAAAAAGCGATTTACGCTATCGATATTTACAGAGAATACGGTGGGGTTGACCAATAAGATTACCATCATATTCACCCGAAGAAGGCTCAACATAGAAAGTTTGACTACCTCTGCCTCTGAAGTAGAAGGAGTACACCGGTTCACCATCGTGTTGGAAACCACCGAGGAAGCAATTGAAAAACTGGTCAAACAAATTGAGAAGGTGATTGATGTCATCAAGTGTTTTTACTACGAAGACAAAGAGATCTTCTTTCAGGAGATTGCTCTTTATAAAGTAGCCGTTTCCGGCTTGCAGGATGGCAACAAAATCGAGCAAATTGTCCGGGCAAATCACGCAAGGATTTTAGCGGTAAAGCCGGATTTTATCATCATTGAGAAAACCGGGCACGAACATGAAACTCATGCCCTGTACGAAGAGTTAAAACCCTATGGCTTGTTACAGTTTGCCCGTTCCGGCCGGATTGCCCTTTCGGAATCCGTTCAAAATGTGAGTGAACTGTTGAAGGAATACGAACAATAATCCTTCAAGTTTTCCCATACATGGATAAAGACCGGGGAAAGAAAACAAGATATACGATCATTTCGTATTTTTGCGAATACTCTGTGAAATCAAGCAGAAAAGTTAAAGTTTAAATCGAATCTTATTTAAATCAATTTCAAAAGTTAAAGTTTATGGCAAAGATTAATTTCGGAGGCGTAGAGGAAGAAGTAGTCACCAGAGAAGAGTTCCCATTATCTAAAGCTCAAGAAGTATTAAAAGATGAGGTGGTTGCAGTGATTGGATACGGGGTACAAGGTCCTGGCCAAGCATTGAACATGAAAGAAAACGGTATCAATGTAATTGTAGGTCAAAGAAAACCTTCGAAGAGCTGGGATAAAGCGGTTGCAGATGGATTTGTACCTGGTGAGACCCTTTTCGAAATCGAAGAAGCATTGGAAAAAGGTACCATCATCTGTTATTTGTTGTCAGATGCTGCGCAAATCGAGCTTTGGCCAACTGTGAAAAAATACTTGACTCCGGGAAAAGCTTTGTATTTCTCTCATGGCTTTGGAGTAACTTATAACGACCGTACAGGTATCGTACCTCCTGCAGACGTAGACGTATTCTTGGTAGCACCGAAAGGTTCAGGAACCAGCTTAAGAAGAATGTTCCTGGAAGGCAGAGGGTTGAACTCTAGCTTCGCGATCCACCAGGATGCTACCGGCAAGGCTCAAGAAAGAGTGGTTGCTTTGGGTATTTCTGTAGGATCCGGATACTTGTTCAAAACAGATTTCAAAAAAGAAGTATACAGTGACTTGACAGGTGAGCGTGGTACTTTGATGGGAGCTATCCAAGGAATCTTTGCTGCTCAGTACGATGTATTGAGAAAGAACGGACACTCTCCTTCTGAAGCGTTCAACGAAACAGTAGAAGAATTGACGCAAAGTTTGATGCCATTAGTGGCTGAAAACGGAATGGATTGGATGTATGCGAACTGTTCTACTACCGCTCAAAGAGGTGCTTTGGACTGGTGGAAAAAATTCAGAGACGCCGTATCTCCTGTATTTGAAGATTTGTATGACAGCGTAGCCAAAGGGGAAGAAGCACAACGTTCTATCGACTCGAACAGCCAAGCGGACTACCGTGAAAAGCTGGAAGTGGAATTGAAAGAATTGCATGACTCAGAAATGTGGCAAGCAGGTGCGGAAGTACGTAAATTACGTCCAGAAAATAACTAGTTGAAGATATTTTTCAGCTCAAAGGGACTCAATTTTGAGTCCCTTTTTTATTTCATTTATTTACCTTATGTTGCCGCCTTTATGCTTGGGAGTAAAGAGGAGCTTTTTTAACAATCTAATGAACAGTATGAAAGGTAAAATTGAGGGCTGTGTGTTTGGAATGGCCATTGGAGACGGGTTTGGACTACCTACGGAATTCCTGTCCTTTCAGGAAATTTTGGAAAAGTGGCCACCAAAGGGATTGATGGAGCCTCTGGGCAACCCCATCATGGTGTCTGACGATACACAAATGGCGATTGCCGTAGCCAAAGCACTGATCGAAAACCATCGTAATGGCCTTCAGCCTTTACATTTGGAGAAGAGCCTTTCTCATTATTTCATCGAATGGCTGAATGATCCCGAAAACACCCGTGCACCGGGGATGACTTGTATCGATGCCTGTGAAAAACTGGAAAGAGGACTCCATTGGCTTCAAGCGAGTTCGTTGAACTCCAAAGGATGCGGAGCCAATATGCGTGTAGCCACTGTAGGACTGCTTGGCCTGAAAGGGTATGACCAAACTACCATTGCCAAAGTAGCTCAATTGCAAGCCGCTATTACCCATGGGCATCCTACGGCATTGGCAGCATCCGAACTCACAGCCATTGCGATTGAACGGCTAATCCATGGAGTGGGTCCGGAGAAAATTCTGGAATATTTGACGGAATATGCTGAAAAGCAAAGAACCGTTTATCACACAGACTACCTGCAATCAGTATGGGACCGGCCTCCTTTTCACTCTCCCGAAGCATTTATCGAAAAAGGTTGGGACGAGTGCTCCAGGGTTTTACAAAAAGTGAAAACAAGTTTGAGGGAGCAACATGCAAAGGAAGACCCTTGTTTGTTGACGGGAGCTGGCTGGGTGGCGGAAGAGTCTTTTGCGACCGGGCTTTTCTGTTTTCTTTTACACCCGGATGATCCTGTTCAGGCACTGAGACGGGCTGTCAACTCATCGGGTGATTCGGATTCCATCGCTTGCTTGACAGGGGCTTTCAGTGGGGCATATTGCGGAATTGAGGCTTTTCCGGTAGATTGGGTGGAACGGATAGAATATCAACAAGAATTGGAGGAAATCGTGAAGTTTTTCCAGTGTACCACCAATCCGTTGCCAAAGAACAAAGGGAATAGAAATCGGTAAACCCTTTTGAATTAAGCTCCGGCTTTGTTATTTGTATTTTTGGGATGACTACAGTGAGCCCACTATTTTGCTCTTTAATTTGACCTATAGTGTATCTTTGCTTTGAAATGGGTGATTTTTCTAACAGTTCGTAAAAGCATATAAAATGGAAAGTGAAATAAACCTTGCCGTATTGGTTGACGGGGATAATATCCCGGCGGGCTATGTGAAAGAAATGATGGAAGAAATTGCCAAATACGGAAATCCTACCATTAAGCGGATTTATGGAGATTGGACAAAACCGCATCTTAGCAAATGGAAAAATATTTTGTTGGAAAATGCCATTACCCCGATCCAACAATATAGCTATACCACCGGCAAAAATGCCACGGACTCGGCCATGATTATTGATGCCATGGATATTTTGTATTCCGATAAGGTACAAGGGTTTTGCCTGGTATCCAGCGATAGTGATTTTACCCGCCTGGCTACCCGTCTGAGAGAAGCAGGAATTAAAGTGATCGGTATTGGCGAACGGAAAACTCCGGAACCCTTCATCGTAGCCTGTGATAAGTTTATCTACCTGGAAATACTCAAGAAAAATAAAGAAACGGAAATCAATCAAAACGATGGAAATAAAGTCTCCGCAAAAGAAGGCGTAGAGAAAATTACGCCCAAGCTGATTCGCCTGGTGGCTTCCACCATTTCCGATTTGGCGGATGACGATGGTTGGGCTTTTCTGGGTGATGTAGGAGGTTTGTTACAAAAGAAGCAACCTAATTTTGACTCTCGTAATTACGGTTTCCAAAAGTTGACTCCTTTGATCAATGCCATGAATAAATTTGAGATTGAACAACGGGAGAATCACAAAGGAAGGTCCAGGTTAATTTATGTTAGGAATAAGGATTAGGCTTATCAATTTAATCTATGTATTGATAAATAATATCATTTTACGCTATGCTGAGCCTTGTGTATCTTTGTCCTAAACCAAAATCCTGATAAAACTATGTCAATTGCATTGCATACTCAAGCGCCAAATTTTCAAGCTCAATCTACACAAGGAGAGGAACCGTTCGATCTTTACAAACAGGCACAAGGCGAAGCAGTCATCCTGTATTTTTACCCTAAAGATTTCACCCCGGTTTGTACGCTGGAAGTCTGTGAATTCCGGGATACATTTGAGTTTTTCAAAAAGTTGAACATCCGGGTGTTAGGCATTAGCAAAGACGATATCGAAACGCATAGGAAGTTCAAAGAAGCTCATCAACTACCTTTTGAACTATTGGCCGATCCCGATGGCGAAGTGGCCCGGTTGTACGATGCCTATATGCCGGAAATTAAATTTACCAAACGCGTTACCTATCTCTTAGATACAAACCACCGGATTGTGCATATCAGCAACAATATTTTTGAAAACCAGGAAGGAATCCTGGCCATGGTGAAAGAGCTGCAAGAGAAAGCTACGGTTTTGTAAATAGATACCGTCAATCCACTGAGCGTATTTATAGAATCCTCCCTTCTTTTTACATAAAGAAGGGAGGATTCATTTTAGAGAAGAAATGCCAATGGAAGCGGTTGGGCATTTTTGAAAAAATAAAGCGAATTCCTGGTTATTTAACACCGGTAATAGATTTGTGAGGAGAGTATTTTAGCTGTGGATTGAATAATTCTCAAATCTACTGACATAGGGCTGACATTATACACTCATACATTTGTGTATATACTAATATTTAATCAGAAAAAAATGAGTGACTTTCAATTGGAAGAATTTGCGATAGTGGGTATTGCGGTAAGAACAAGTAATGAAAACGGGCAAGCAGCACAAGATATTCCGGCTCTTTGGGATACTTTTCTTTCGGAAAGTATTCCTGACAAAATCCCCAACAAGGTAGATAATGTGGTGTACAGTGTATATACCGAATATGAAAAGGATCATACCAAGCCTTATACAACTGTACTGGGTTGTAAAGTAACGAGCCTGGAGTCCGTTCCCGAAGGGATGAAAGGAATTGTTATAAAAGGAGGGACGTACCAAAAGTTTATTGCGAAAGGAAAACTGTCCGAAGGGGTGGTGTATGAGGAGTGGACAAACATTTGGAACACAGATTTACCTAGAATTTATTCAACTGATTTTGAAGTGTACGGAGAGAAATCCCAACACCCGGAAGAAGCAGAAGTGGATATCTGGATAGCTGTCAACTAGGCTCCGGAGGTTCGTAAGAATTATACAATGCCAGGTTTCTTTAATAAACCTGGCATTTTTTATTAAAAAAAAATAATAGACAAATTTGTCTATTTATAAAAAAATACTCACCTTTGCTGCATGAGTTGGTCGAAACAAAGGTTTGTACTATCGTCTGGCTTTTGTTTATTGATAATGGAATCATTTTTCTATGGCCAAAAAATCTAATCCGGAAGAGCGTTTAATCCAAACTGCCGGTCGCTTATTTTATCATCAAGGGTATAATTCCACCGGAATTAACCAAGTACTGGAAGAAGCCAAGGTCGCGAAGGCGAGTTTGTACAAGCACTTTGGCTCAAAAGAGAAATTGGGTTTGGTGTATCTGCAAAAGGCGAGAGTGGAATGGTTTAACGGTTTGGACAAGGCGACTGCCAAAGAGGAAAAAGCCTTACAAAAGGTGTTGGCATGTTTTGATTTTCTGGAAAAGAATATGAAAGAAACCAACTATTTGGGGTGTAAATTCATCAATATGCTGTCCGAACTTGCCGAAGCAGAATCGGAAATGCGGGAGCAAATCATTGCACACAAGGCCCGGCTACGGAGTTATATCGGCGATTTGGTGAGAGAAGCTTGCATTCAAAAGCACAACCCTAAGGGAGAGGTTTTGGCTGATACGGTGTACTTACTATTTGAAGGGGCCATTGTCGAAAGTAAAATCGTAAAGGACACTTGGCCTATTGAAGCAGCAAGGAACAGTGTGAAATTTTTAATAGGTTCTTGAGCAGACTGTTTTTTTTATATAAATATAGACAGATTTGTCTAGTTATGCAGAAGCTGGATTCTTGTAAAGAGGTTCTTATTTGACAGTTTGATGATGTAATGGGTAAACCACGTTATAGAATAATTGAATGATTTTTTTTGAAATATAGTAGACAGATTTGTCTGTTTTGTTGTTTGGATATATTGATTATCAATAAAATACTTTAAATTAATTATTTTAAAATTATGGACAAAAGACATCCTATACCGCCTTTTACTTTGGAAACGGCAACGCAAAAAGTACAGGCAGCCGAAGACGCCTGGAATACAAAAGATCCTGTAAAAGTAAGCCTAGCCTATACCCCGGATACAGAGTGGAGAAATCGCGATAAATTTATTCAGGGGCGAGAAGACGTGAGGGCTTTTTTAGAGAATAAGTGGAGCAAGGAGTTGGATTATACATTGAAAAAAGAGCTTTGGTCGTATACGGATCATCGTATTGCCGTGCGCTTTGAATATGAGTGGAGGAATGAAGAAGGGCAGTGGTTCCGTGCATATGGTAATGAATTGTGGGAGTTTGATGAAAACGGTTATATGCAAAAACGCTTTGCTTCTATCAATGACGCACCTATTTCCGAAGACGAAAGAAGATTGAAATAAGCAACCTTGTTTTGCTAAATTTACCGTACCTTCAGAGGAGTAATCCTTCTTGATTGCCTTGCCTGTTCATTGTGTATCAGGCAAGGTATTCATCCGATTTATTCATCATTGACCATTAAAAAAATGTCACTTATTCAAACTTCCGTACAGCGTTTGTTAACGCTGGATCTGACAAAACTTAAAGAGGAAATTAGCTTATTCCAAAATGAAGGGGATTTGTGGAAAGTTCAGGGAGAAATCAGTAATTCCGCGGGAAATTTGGCCATTCATTTGGCGGGGTCCCTGCATCATTTTGTAGGGGCAATTTTAGGAAAAAACGGGTATGTGAGAGAAAGGGACAAGGAATTTTCGGATAAAGATATTCCCAGAACCGAGGTTTTAAATCGAATTGACCGGGCGATAGAAGTGATCAATCAAGTCATTCCTGCTATTTCCGAAGAACAATTGGAAGAGGAATTTCCCCATAAAACTGCCGGAGAACCTTTAAACACAGGGATGTTTTTGATTCATTTGGTAAGGCATGTGAATTATCACTTGGGACAGGTGAATTACCTTCGGAGAATATTGAAATAGTTTTAGCTCTTGTAAGAAGAATTACGAATCCCGAATCCCGAATAATGAATGCTCTATAAAGTCTTTGATACAATGCTTCTGTAAGCGGCTTTTATGAAGTCCGGTTGGCGAGAGTAGTATCTGGTATGTGCAAGCTTCGCCATTCTTGATTCGTAATTCTTCTATTTCATTTAATGAAGTGAATTAAACTTTTTCTTTTTCCTAAAAAATGTTTCAAAAAGGCCTCCTCTGTGTTACTTTTTTCAACAATAGCTTTGGCTATTCTCTTCAAAAAGTGCCTTGATGAGCCGATTTTGATTCCATTTTCGGTCAAAAACCATAAGTTTAAACCACTTCAATGATAAAAATATTTCTGGCCTTAGTTACCGAATTCCAAAATGCCTTTTTCGCCTCCTGTTGCTACAATCAAGCGAATGGTACTGAGTAGCTGTTGTCCCAAAAGTTGGGCGGATAACCGTTCGGCTTCCAATACGATTCTTTCCGCGTCTACTACTTCCAGGTAAGTGACCAGACCTTTTAAATACCGTTGGCCGGAAAGTTCCGCAGCTTTTTGCGCGGCTTGGAGAAACTCTTGTTGGGCTACTAATTGCTCGTTTAACCTGAGCAAATTGGACAAGGCCCTTTCTACTTCTTCATTCGCCATTAGCTCTTGTAGCTTGTATTCTTCTTGTACTGCCTGCACTTGATACTTGCTGATGCTGAACTGGGATTTTCTCCTTCCTCCTTCAAATAACGGAATAGACAGAGTGACGCCCGCCAGCCAATTCCTGCTTTCACTTTCAAAAAGATTATCAAAACTACCGGACAATAGGCCTAAGGAGCCATCTAGGTACAAAGAAGGATATAACTTTTTCTTTGCGTTTTTCACTTGCTCCTCATAAGCTCTTATCGAAAACTCCCTTACTTTCAGATCAGGTCTGTTGGAGGCCAATGCCCCGGATGCCACCGGGTTGATATGAGGGGGTAAATACTTGATTCCAGTTTGTTCAAGTGTAAAGGTACTTGCATTTTGCCCGGCCAAAGTGGCCAGCGCCAACTCGATTTCCGTTCTACGGAGTTGGTTGTGTTTCAATTGTACCGCCACAGACGAGAGTTCTGTTTTGGCCCTTTGTAAGTCAATCTCATTGGCAAGTCCGGCCGAATACCGGGTTTTTACAATTTCCAGATTTTCCTTTCTTGTCGTCAAAGTTCTTTCCAGAATTTTGTTTTCAGTGTCCAAGGTAATCAATTGAATATAGTTGCCGGCTACTTCGGAAGCGATAAACAGAGTAATGCTCTCCTGGCTGGCATTGCTTGCTTCCAGATGGTATTTGGATGCCTTTACATTGCTTTGCGCCTTGCCCCAAATGTCCACTTCATACCGTAAATCCAAAGGAACCGAATAGGTGTTCAGGCTTACTCTTTGTGCCGCTACATCAAAGGGCATCGGGCGGTTGGCTGAAAACTCTTGCCGGGCAAAGGAAGGATTCAAACTCACAGAAGGATACAGGTTTGCTTTGGATACTTTTACCTGTTCTTGTGCTATCCCCACTTTGCTTTCTGCAATTTTAATATTTTGGTTTTCAGAGATGGCCAACGCTGTCAATGCATTTAGTTGTTGATAACCAAATATTTCCCACCAATGTTGGTTTTCGTGAGAACCAAACGCAGGCGTGGCGCTGAGGGTATCCTCTCCCAAGGTCATGGAGGTCTGTTGTTTGGGAAGTTGCCACTTCCACTGTCCGGAATCTGCTTGCTGAGCAAGGGCCGTTTGGTTGAACAACCAAACCGCAGCGATGGCAAATATATGTTGGATTGTTTTGTTCATGGTGATTTGTCTCTTTTAAGCGAATTACTCCTGCCTCGGGAGGAATAAAAGGTGGTGACACCTTTTATCCTCCGTAAGCAAGAAGCGTCACTTACACGTATTTATAGTTTGTTATCGGGCAACTGTTCAGGCAGTTACCAATTCGTTTTTGTCTTTTTTAGGAAGGGAAATCATCCCCAGTTTTCTACAAATAACATAGAAAACCGGTGTGAACAGAAGACCAAAAAAAGTGACTCCCAACATGCCGCTGAATACGGCCACACCCAAAGCTTGCCGCATTTCGGCTCCTGCTCCGGAGGCCGTCACCAAGGGTACCACTCCCAGGATAAATGCGAAGGAAGTCATCAAAATAGGTCGCAGTCGTAGTTTGGCCGCTTCGGTAGCCGCTTGCCACAGCCCTTTGCCTTGGTCTTCCAATTGTTTGGCAAATTCCACAATCAAGATGGCATTTTTACTGGCCAAGCCGACCAGTACAATCAAACCGATTTGGGTAAGAATATTATTATCCATATTGGCGATATCCACCCCGATCATTGCGGAAAGCAAACACATCGGAACAATCAGAATGACTGCCAGGGGCAAAATCCAACTTTCGTATTGGGCGGCTAATAAAAGGAAGACAAAGAGTACTGCCAACCCGAAAGCGATGATGGCCGTATTTCCCATCCGCTTCTGTTGATAAGCGATTTCTGTCCATTCATAGTCAATTCCTTCCGGCAAGATCTCATCGGCCAGTTTTTCCATGGCTGCAATGGCATCCCCCGAACTTTTACCTTTCACCACATCTCCTACCAATTCCGAAGCGGGGTATAAGTTGTACCGGGGCATCCGGGAAGGGCCGGCTATGTCTTGGAAGGTACCCAATGTTCCGATAGGGACCATTTCACCGTTTTTGTTTCTTACTTTAATTCTGGAAATATCGTCCGGAGTCAAGCGGTAGGGTGCATCGGCTTGAGCTGTAACCCGGAAGGTCCGTCCCAGATAATTAAAATCGTTGACGAATGCAGAGCCCAAGTAGATTTCCAAGGCACTGAATACTTCTGCTACCGGAATGCCCAGTTTCTCTGCCCGAACCCGGTCAAAGTCGAAATACAATTGTGGCGTGCCTGTGTTGAAAAAGGAGAACACATTGGCCAAGGTAGGGTCTTGGTTGGCCGCAGCCGCCAATTCATTGGTGGCGTCTTTTAAGGCTTTGACGCCTCTTCCTTGCCGGTCCTGAATCATCATCCGGAAACCTCCCGCATTACCGATACCCCGTACAGGTGGCGGTGGAATTACCACGACAAACGCTTCTTCTATACCGGCCATTTTCTGACGCATGGTATTGAGTAAACCCTGGTGGGTAATCCCTTTTTTATTCCGTTCTTCAAAGTCGGCTAGCACCGGGAAAATAGTGGCCGCATTGGAAGCATTGGTGAAACTGGCACCGTCAAAGCCTGCAAAGGCTACGGCATTGACCACCCCATCGGTTTCCAGTAATTGGTCAATGGCATTCTGAATAACATCGTCTGTTCTGGATAAGGAAGACCCCGGGGGTAACTGAATGGCCACAATGAAGTAACCCTGATCCTGGGCGGGGATAAACCCGGTAGGAATCCGGTTGAATTCAAACAAGGTGAATCCCATTAATAGAATATAGACAATTCCTACTCCTGCGCTTAACTTAATCAGTTTGTTGACCAGTTTTCCATACCGTTCTGACAACCTTTCCATAAATTGCTCAAACCCCTTTAAGAATGTCGAAACCGGGTTTTTCCAAGAAGATGTTTGCGGTGTTGTTTTCTTTTTATGTGGTTTTAATAACAAGGCGGCCATAGCCGGGCTCAATGTCAGGGACACAAACACCGAGATCATGGTGGCGACTGAAATAGTAATTCCGAACTGTCTGTAAAACTGGCCCGAAATGCCTTCCAGAAAAGTAGTAGGGATAAATACGGCTACCAGCACCAAACCGATGGCGATCAAAGCACCACCCACTTCACTCATAGTTTTCCGGGCGGCTTCTTTCACGCTCATTCCTTTACTCAGGTTGTGTTCCATGTTTTCCACCACCACAATAGCATCATCCACCACAATTCCAATAGCCAGTACCAACCCGAAAAGGGTAAGGTTGTTCAGGGAAAAACCCAAGGCCTGCATTACGGCAAAAGTACCGATCAGAGAAACCGGAATCGCCAGAATCGGAATAATGGTAGCCCGCCAGGTTTGTAAAAAGAGCAAGATCACAAATACTACCAGCACGACTGCTTCAAGAATAGTATGGCCTACTTCATCGATGGACTCCTGAATAAAATCAGTGGGGTTGTAGGCAATGTCATAACTCAAGCCGGGTGGAAAATCTTTCGCAAGCTCTTCCATGGTCGCTTTGATTTCATCGGCCGTTTCTACTGCATTGGTGCCCGGGCGTTGAAAAACCGGTAAGGCGACTGCTTTTTTATCACCCAAATACCCTTTGGTAGCATAACTGGCCGCTCCCAATTCCACCCTTCCGATGTCTTTTACCCGTACAATTCTACCGTCTTTACCCGATTTTACTATGATATTTTCAAATTCCTCAATCTCCTCCAGACGACCTTTGGTTTGTACACTTAGCTCAAAAGCATGTTGCTCTCCGGTAGGCGGTTGGTTAAGGTTACCGCTGGCAATCTGCACGTTTTGATTTCTCAGGGCTTGGAGGATTTCTCCTGCTGATAAGTCCATAGAAGCGATGACATCAGGGTTTAACCAAATCCGCATTGAATACTCACTGGCGCCAAACAAACCCAGGTTACCCACTCCTTTGATCCGGGAGATGATGTCTTTGATTTGCAAGGTGGCGTAGTTGCCTATATAAATCTGGTCGTAACTGTCATCCGGAGAAAACAAGTTGATGACCAACATGAGGTCCGGAGAGTTTTTCCGGGTGGTTACCCCAATACGCCTTACTTGTTCCGGAAGCCGGGGTTCTGCAATGGCTACCCGGTTTTGTACCAATACCTGTGCTTCGTCCAGATCCGTACCTAATTCAAAGGTTACGGTAAGCGTCATGACTCCGTCCGCAGTGGACTGCGAGAGCATATACATCATATTTTCCACTCCGTTGATTTCTTGTTCAAGAGGAGTGGCCACGGTTTTGGAGATGGTTTCGGCACTGGCCCCGGGGTAGGTAGCAGTCACCACAATGGTGGGCGGAGCCACTTCGGGATACTGAGACACCGGAAGTGAAAAATACGCCAATGTACCCACAATAATGACCAGTATGGAGATGACAGAAGCCAATATCGGCCGGTCTATAAAATTATGAGAGAATTTCATGGTAAGTTCATTTCATTGGGGTGTAGGCTTCCAGGGTAGGAAGCCCACACCTACCAACTGTTTTCAAATAGTTTTTAATCGTTTTCTACTGGTGGTTTGCCAGCGTTAGTTTTTGGAAAGGCCTTCTATTTTTCTGTCTTCGGGAGTTACCTTCATACCCGGTCTTATTTTTAAAATATTACCTGTTATTAATTGATCTTCAGGGTTTAATCCGCTTCGTACGATCCGTAAATCTTTGTTGTAAAGAGGGCCCAATTGAACCGGCTTGGCTTGTACTTGGTTGCTGTCCGTTACCACAAAAACAATCTTTTGTGATTGGTCGGTACCAATGATGGCATCGGGGATCAAAATCGCCTCATGCTCTGCGCTACCTGCCAAACGTGCACTGCCAAACATTCCGGATTCGATGGCGTAATCCGTATTGGAAAAAACCGCTCTGGCTTGAATGGTTCCCGTTCCCAAATCCACCTCATTGTCGATAAAGTCCAGCTTCCCTTCGTGCACATAGCCATCCTCTCCAAGGAGTTGTACTTGGACTTTGGCTCCATCCAGGTTGCCATTATTTTGCTTGGAATATTTCATAAAAGCAGACTCGCTCCCTTCAAAATAGAAGTATATCGGGTCCAGGGTAACAATCGTTGTGAGCAATGTTGATTGATCGCTTCCACCACTGATCAGGTTCCCCGCATTGACAAAGTCTTCACTCACCTTGCCGGAAATCGGGGCTTTGACCAGGGTAAATTGCAAGTTCAGTTCGGCATTGTTTACATAGGCTTTGGCCGCTTCTACTTGTGCTTTAGCGGCATATAATGCTTGTTCCCGTTGGTCGAATTCCTCTTGAGAAATGGCCTTGGAACCTTGCAAAGATTTTACCCGGTCGAAAGCACTCTGGGCTTGCCGTTCTTCTGCTTTGGCCTGTTCCAATTGCGCCTGTGCTTGTTGTAAAGCTATTTTAAAAGGTCTTTGGTCTATGATAAACAAGACGTCTCCTTTGTGTACCATTTCACCATCTTTAAACTTTACTGCTTGAATGTAGCCACTGACCCGGGCCCGGACTTCCACTCTTTCCATGGCTTTGAACCTACCGGAATATTCGTCCCATTCGGTGATTTTCATTTGAACAGGTTTCGCAACCGGTACTGGCAGTTCGGCCGCCGTATTTTCCTTTTGTTGAGGTGTACCACAACCTCCCATGGCTATGACAAAGGAAATAAACAGTAATAGCCGCAGGTGCCTATTGTTTTTGATTAATGAGGATATATACTTAAAATTTGACATTGTTTTAGAGCCGTTTGAAATTTGAATTGGATATAAGTGTAGTAAAATCAATCCTCTGGCATTCCCAATGCCTGTGGATTTGTATCGTATTTTGTCTGAATTATTGAAAGCACATATGTGTCTGAATTTAGAGGGTGAATGGAATATTACTCTCTTTTTTGTGAATCCTTTTACTACTCGGCCGGAGTGAAAGGCACTCATTGGCCATCCGGTAGAATTAGTTTGCCTGAGAAAATCTTTCGTTAGCACATGGTTCTCAAAATTTACAATAAAAACATTTAAATATTTGAATGTATATATTAATTAAGTGTTAATTGTATGCCGGACAAAAGCTTCTTTTCCGGGTAAAAATGTCTTTTAAAAAGGTTGAAATTTGAATTTGGGACCAAGCCTGGAACCAAGTCTGAGACTCAATCGAAATTTCCGGACTTAGCTTTTTAGCGGCTTCCGGTATGTCTTATTATGGCAAAAGAAGCAGCCAACAATCCATTGTGAATGTTGCCCGAACAAGACAAAAGGTAAACTTGATGTAAATCGGTAGGCAAATATAGATTTATATATCGAAATATTTCAATATATCTTTTTATTTTTTTTAACTTTCTTTCAATTCTTCCAAAAAAGCGATGTATTCGTTCAAAACTTTTTTGTTCAAATTGTACTTTACATTTCTTCCTTCCTTAGAATACAATACCAAATCCGCTTCAATCAACTGTTTCATATGGTGTGAAATAGAAGGTTGAGTGAGTTGCACCATATCGTAAATTTCCGTACACTGTAAGCAGCTGGCTTTTTTCCTTATGGCTAATAGAATTTTCAGGCGGTTATCGTCCGATAAGGCTTTAGATATCTTTTTTATTTTTGAAAACTCCATAGTTTCTGTGTTTATCAGTAAGATTACAAATATATTAATTATTATCTATAAATATGAATGATGTAAAAAAGTGCCAGTATTGATGCATTTTCTGCCGGAAACTACAAATAATTTGATGGAAGAGGTTCCTTCTATAGCGGTTTTTGATAGCCATCCGGTGATATGTTCTTACTTGACTTGTTCATCACCGGATGGCTTGTTTTATTTTTCTATTAGAAGGCTTTTAATGTAGCATTTAATTTTATTGTTCCAACACTTCGGGAACCGGTTTTTGTAATAAGTATCTATAGATGAACTTATTGTTCTCACTTTTGTAGTGTTTGCCTTTCTTGCCTCCGATGCCATGTCTGCTTCCAGGATAAAACATCATTTCAAACTGTTTGTTGGATTCCTGTAAGGCATTGATCAACTGAAGGCTGTTTTGCAAGTGTACATTGTCGTCCATAGTACCGTGGATGATGCGTAGCATTCCTTTGTATTTGTCCACATGATTCATCACCGCACTGCTTTTGTACCCTTCCGGATTTTCCTGGGGGCTGTCCATATACCGTTCGGTGTAATGGGTGTCATACAAATGCCAGTCAGTTACACTTCCGCCTGCCAGGCCGTGAGTAATATAATCCGCTCCGCGGGTCAATGCCATGCAGCTTAAGTAGCCTCCATAACTAAACCCGGTGATGCCTATGCGTTGAGCATCGATGAAGGGGTAAGTATCCAACAAGTATTTGATGACGGTTGAGTAATCTTCAATTTCCCAGTGTCCCAAATCGCGATGCAGATAGTTTTTTCCTTTTTTGCCAAAGTGATTAGAGCCCCGGTGGTCGATATTGATTTGGATTAAGCCTTCTTGCGCCCACCATTGGTTGGTTCCGATATGATTCCATTTGTCAAAAACTTTATCGGTACTGGGTCCCCCATAGATGCTGATCAATACGGGGTATTTTTGGGATTTGTCAAGCTTGGTGGGCCAAGCAATGCGGACTGGCAAGTCAAAGCCATCTGGTGTTTCTACCCGGATAATCTCATTTTTAACCAAATTATATTCGTCCATTTTAGGGCCTTTGCTGTCACCCAGTTCCCGGAGGATTTTTCCCGTATTATCCACCAAGGCCTGGCGGGCAGGAGTTTTGTGATTGGAATAGGTAGTGATAAAGTATTGGCCATCGGGAGAAACCGAAACCGAATGGTGGAAATCCCCGAAAGTTAAACGCTGTAGTTTCTTTCCGTCCAGCTTTACTTTGTAAAAATCCATGCGGGTAGTTTCTTCTTTCCGGGCAGTAAAATACACCCAACCCTTTTTTTCATCCACATGCAGAAGGTCGTTTACGGCCCAATCTCCTTGTGTTACTTGGTTGACTAATTTGCCTTGCATATCATAGTGTGAAATATGCATCCAACCACTTTGATCGCTCATCAACAAAAAGCCTTTGTCATTTTCCAAAAAGCGCAGGCGTTTGCCATCGTCCAGTGCGATCCAGGTTTTTTGTTGTTCTTCGTAGATAGGCGTTTTTTCCCCGTTTTGGAGATTCACTTCGTAGATTTTCAAATGATCTTGTCCACGGTTCATCCATTGTACCCAAAGCGCTTGCCCGTCAGGCCGCCAATAGGGCTTGCCAAAATACTGATCGTCTTTTTCATTGAAATCAGCCCAAAGAATGTTGCCGTTTTCTATCGTAGCGATACCCATTTTCACTTCCGGGTTAGGGTCGCCAGCTTTTGGATAGCGCATCTTTTCCAACGTACCATGTTGGCCTTCGGAGCGGTATATCGGGAAGACCGGTACCTGACTGTCGTCAAAACGCATAAAAGCCAGGCGTTTGCTGTCGGGGCTCCACCAGAAAGCTTTGAACCGGGTGGATCTTCCCAGGATTTCTTCCATGTAGACCCAAGAAGCATAGCCGTTGTAAACGGTTTCGCTGCCATCTGTGGTCAAGCGGGTTTCTTGCCGGCTGGCGATATCAATGACGTACAGGTCTTTGTCCCGGGTAAAGGCGACTTTTTTGCCATCGGGAGAGAGGAGAGGGGTATGCTCGATGGCTGCTGTTTGGGTCAGGCGAAGGTTTTCTCCTTTGGAGTTTTTGTAAAAGATATCAAAATTGTTCAGGCTGACAGAAGCCTGGCCCGTGGGTTTTTCCTCCAAAGCAGTAGCCTGTCCGCTTTTGACATGGACAAGAAAATCCCCAAACCTTCCGTCTTCTTTTTGACGAAGTTCCCGGTAATGTTTGGCATCTTGCCAACCTTTTATGCGAAGCAGAGGCGAGTATAAATCTTGCCATTGCCCCTGAAAAATTTGTTCATAACTTACCGGTTTTTGTTGGGCCCGGGCATTGAGCGGCATCGCCAAGAGAAGCCCCAGGGCAAACCGGTACCATACGTTCTGATAATTCATTTTCAAAGGGATTTGATGTATATAGTTATTGATTCGGTATTGTGTACATGCTGCCAACTTGCTCATACGGATAAAGCTCCATTTGGTGGAGAAAGAAGGGTGAGCAAATATAGTAAAAAATGAAGGGAAGAGGGGAAAGTGGCTTCTTGACGGAGCTCTTAAGTCCGTTACAATCTTTTCACCTTCCCTAAACCGTTACGATCAAAGAGTTTAGTGAATTTTGTTAAAAATACCTCTAATTACGCATTGGTTTTTTAATAAGCTTTTCTACATTTGGAAATTATCCCAAATAACAAGTAACCATATATTTGTTTTTCAACCAGAAAGCTCTTTGAATTATGAGTCTAATTGCAAAACTCTACGTTGAGGATAAGGAAATTAACATTCTTGACTTCAAATTCCGCTTTACCCGTTCGGTAGACGAACACGGCAAACCGATGGGAAAGCCCAACGGGACCTTATTTGACATCACCTTTGAAACCACTTCCGATCAAAGCTTTTTTGCCTGGTCGGTGGGCATGGACATGGTGAAAAAGGTAAAGATTGTCGTCTCCCCGGTCACCCAGGACAGCAAAAGCCGGGTCTTCGAGCTGTACGATGTACACTGCGTCTTCTTTAAGAATAATTTCAACGGGGTAAACGGTGAACCCATGACCACCCAAGTCAAACTCTCCCCGGCCATCCTCTACGATGGAGGGTATAAAATCCTGGAACACTACTGGAAGGAAACCGACCTGAGCGCCCGGGATACCCCGGTAACGACCATTGCCCCGGAGAAGGAGTTGGAGATTATCAAAATGCATTACGAAGATCAAAACGGGGAGGAAATTTCAGAGCTCTTTTATGGAAATGTCACCTTGGTGATCCGGACCCGGAACGGCAGCAATAAAAAGCTGACAATCGACCTTGATGACAAGCACCACGATTTTATTTACCGTGGACAAAGCCTTGAAGACGACCTCCTCAAAGACATTGCCCTTGTAGGAGATGTCACGCGGGTGGATGTGGAAGTCGTACCCCCTCAACACTAAAATAATCCGAACTACTTAACCTTACTATCCTTATGTTTAAAGTTTCTGAATCGGGTAACCCCGGAAATTTCATTCTTGTTAAACCGCTGCAACTAGCTCAGTCGCCTTATATCGTTTCTTTTTACCGCTCCCAAATACAAGCCAAAAATAGCCTCAACAGCGGAGACTATGATACGGCTTATACCGGTACCTTTGGCTTTGACCGCTTTGACGCTAGCATTATGTCGAGCGGGCTTGTCAAGGAGTACACCAAGTTAAACGGTATAGAAACCAAGAAACCTTCGGTCAAAAGCGAAAAGGATCATTCTTATTATTGCCCTTATTTGTCCCTTTGGCCACCCAATACCGCTGGAGTAAACAGCGCCAATATTTATATAAGGCTGGAAAAAAGCAATTACTTTGACAAGGGGAATGACAAAACCGAAGTGTTGGTGGACTTTGAAAGTGAGGACGGCCAGGTCATTACGGTCAATGGAAAAACCAAAACGTCCGTTAAACTGGTACTGGATGATAAACCTGGCAATTTACCTGCCCTAAAGGTTGAATGCATAGGCGAGTTTGAAAAGGAGCTGGCCATCACAGCAAAGGTTGGCAAGGTGGTGATCGGTAAATTGCTCCTTTACCCGAACAAAGTGCGTTACAAAGGGGTGATCCAGCCGGTATATGTGCGGTTGGGCAACGCCACCAGTGATCAGCTTACGGAAGTACCCACGGCTACGATTGCGGATATTGACGAGCAGGGCTTATTGACTTGTGCCAACCAACACGGACTGAACCAAGCCTTTATCCAGTGTGAGGTAGCGCAGAAGACTCATCAAATTACTTTTGATAGAGAAGAGTTAAGGACGTATCTAGATGTGAACAGTGAAGATAGTAAAATCTACCTGCACAAAAAGGATGGTTTACGGCAAGATTTCAACCTAAAGGTAAAGGATTTGTATAAAACAGTTGTAGCAGGTGGGGTTGTAGCAGAAGAAAGGGTTGCAAAAGACAGTGCTTTTCACAGTAGCGGGATACATCAAATCCTAAAAGACTTTGCAGAGAAACTTGAAAAGAAATTTGAGGTATTTAAAGATGTCACATACAACGCAAACAATCCAAATAGCAAGTATTCATTTAATGACACTTATGAAGGGTATCACAAAAAGGTTATGAACCGTTTTTGGACTCATAAGAGCATAAACAACGGTAGAAGAGGTCTGTATGATAAATTTGAGCAAGCGGAGATGCGAATGGAACATGAGCTTGCACAACAAGGGATTGTCAACAATCAAGCAAAACATGGAGAGGTAGATAGCTTTAAAGAAAAGACACTGTATGTGTTTTATTTTCCGGATATTGAAGCAAGCTATCCCAAAACAACGACAACGGAACTTAAATATGGGGCAGTGCCCGGCTATACTCAAACAGGAAGAGGGATATCGTATATTTTTAAAAGTGGTTTTGGGTTGCCCGATGCCATTGTACATGAAATTGGTCATGGCTTAGGTTTACCCCATCCTTTTGAACACAACAAAAGTTTTGACAAAAGTATACGGAGCAAACAGCTCATTGATTCAGAGATAAGCATGTTCAATAATGATATAAGCTTTCATAAAAAGATGCAAAAGTCAGGTGAACAGACGTTAAGTGATATTGAAAAGTGTAAACTTACCAGTTATCAGGAGTATCAACGGTATAAATACTTTGAAAATGCTTATAACAAAGTTGTGGCTGAATTAGATAAAGTAAAGAAGAATTCCTACGATGCATATGTTGATTTTAGAGAGTTGGTTGTAAAGATCAGGGAGCTTGCCGCAAAAGAAAATGGGAATATTCCTGTAGAGGTAGAGGATGTAACCGCCACTTTGGAGGAGAAAAAGCAAAGAATAAAAGATGATATAGAGGCCAATGATAAAAAAAATGAGAAATTAGAGAAAAACATAGAAGAACTTAAAGTAGAGAGGAAAACGGCTCCTGATGGGAAGGCAATAGACACCTACCATCCGCAAAGTGATACCATGGAAAACTTTATGGATTATGACTTTGATGACAGTGGTAAGAAAGATAAATTCAAGAGAAAAACTTTCTACAAATGGCAATGGGATAAAATAAGAGAAACCGGAAGTGGTAATAATTTATTAACCGAGCTAAACTAATGAAAAAGTTATATGTATTGCTTTGTATCGTACTTTGTTTTCATTCCTGTAAGACGGTTCCCAAAGGGAACAGGGACAAAGTCTACTATGAATATAATGAAAAAGGTGTTCCGCAATATGCTGTGATGATCTACGACCCGAAAACAGATTATGTTACTTATATTACTACCCATGTGAATGGTAATTCCATTGTTTGGATGAAGGGTAGGAAATTTCGAACCGATGGTTTATTAGGCTATCAATACATGTCTTCTGTAGTCCTTATTAATGGCTTGTCTTTGGACATTTGTAGTCCGTCTACAGATAAAGGCTATGATTTGACTTATTTGATTGACGAAGAAAAAAATGGGGGGTCGGAAATCTATTTTGTAGGAGTCCTTCCCACAGATGACCGGTGCATCGTACCTCACAAAGCTGATTTTTTTCCCCGGAAGCTCAAACGAACTACAGGTATTGATTACAACCGGTTTTGGCCTCCCCATCACGATGTGATTAATGCGCTGAATGAAGATAAGTTTAGAGAAGCAAGGGTAATTTTGTTACAAAATGTCAGGGAAGAAGGCAAACGACAAGATGAAAAACAAAGAAGAATATTAGAAAGACTTAAACAGGAACAAGACTCTACGAAAAAGGAGTAGTGTAAAAAGCCGGGTTTGTGGTGTAATTGCTACAAATCCGGCTGTTTACCCATTGAGCTAAACGAATGAAAAAGTTATATGTATTGCTATGTATAGCACTTTGTCTGTGTTCCTGTAAGACGGTTCCCAAAGGAAATATGGACAAAGTCTATTATGAGTATAATGAAAAAGGTGTTCCGCAATATGCTGTGATGATCTACGACCCGAAAACAGATTATATTACCTATATTACTACGCATGTGAATGGTAATTCCATTGTTTGGATGAAGGGTAGGAAATTTCGAACCGATGGTTTATTAGGCTATCAATACATGTCTTCTGTAGTCCTTATTAATGGCCTGTCTTTGGACATTTGTAGTCCGTCTACAGATAAAGGCTATGATTTGACTTATTTGATTGACGAAGAAAAAAATGGGGGGTCGGAAATCTATTTTGTAGGAGTCCTTCCCACAGATGACCGGTGCATCGTACCTCACAAAGCTGATTTTTTTCCCCGGAAGCTCAAACGAACTACAGGTATTGATTACAACCGGTTTTGGCCTCCCCATCACGATGTGATTAATGCGCTGAATGAAGATAAGTTTAGAGAAGCAAGGGTGATTTTGTTAAAGAATACCGAAGCAGAAACAGAGAGGCGGTTGAAAATAATAAAAGAGTTTCAAGAAAAGCAGGACTCTATAAGAAAGGAGTAGTGTAAAAATCCGGGTTTGTGGTGTAATTGCTGCAAATCCGGCTGTTTACCCATTGAGCTAAACGAATGAAAAAGTTATATGTATTGCTTTGTATAGCACTTTGTCTGTATTCCTGCAAGACGGTTCCCAAAGGAAATGTGGACAAAGTCTATTATGAGTATAATGAGCAAGGAGTTCCGCAATATGCTGTGATGATCTATGATCCAAAAACAGGTTATATTACCTATATAGCTACCCATGTGAATGGTAATTCTATTGTTTGGATAGATGGGATAAAGAGCGGGTATAATCACCAACTGGGTTTCAGAATCATTACAGATATAATACGCATCAATGGTTTGTCTTTAGAGTCATGTAGACCCTTAGGAGAGCGGTATGATTTGACCTATTTTATTGACCATGAAAAAAACGGAGGGGCAGAAATTTATTTCGTAGGAGCTCTTCCCACAGAAGACAAATGTATAGTGCCTCACAATACCGACTTTTTTCCACAAAAGCTTAAACGAGTTTCAGGTATTGACTATAATCGGTTTTGGCCTCCCCATCACGATGTGATCAAAGCACTCAATGAAGGAAAATCAAGAAACGAAGCAAGAGAGATTTTGATCAGGAATGTCAGGGAAGAAGGCAAACGACAGGATGAAAAACAAAGAAGAATATTAGAAAGACTTCAACAAGAACAAGACTCTACGAAAAAGAAGGAGTAGTTCAAAAAGCCGGGTTTGTGGTATGATTGCTACAAATCCGGCTGTTTACCCATTGAGCTAAACGAATGAAAAAGTTATATGTATTGCTATGTATCGTACTTTGTCTGTATTCCTGTAAGACGGTTCCCAAAGGGAACAGGGACAAAATATACTATGAATATAATGAAAAAGGTGTTCCGCAATATGCTGTGATGATCTACGACCCGAAAACGCATTATGTTACTTATATTACTACCCATGTGAATGGTTATTCCATTATGTATATGATTGGTGTAGATAAGTTGTATAGTCGTAAACTATTGGGGTTTAGCCGTATCAGTAGAGTAGTACGTATCCATGGGTTGACATTAGAATCTTGTCATCCTATTTCAGAAGAGTATGATATTGATTATTTGATAAAAGAAGAGGAGAATCAAGGAGAGGAGATTTATTTTACAGGGACTCTTCCTACAGCAGATGAATGCTTGGTACCTTATAAGGTAGATTTCTTTCCTCAGAAACTCAAAAGGACTACAGGCATAGATTACAGCCGGTTTTGGCCTCCCCATCGTGAAGTGGTAAAAGCCCTGTATGAAGGGAAATTTGATGGAGAAGCAAGAGAGATTTTGATCAGGAATGTCAGGGAAGAAGGCAAACGACAAGATGAAAAACAAAGAAGAATATTAGAAAGACTTCAACAAGAACAAGACTCTACGAAAAAGGAGTAGTGTAAAAATCCGGGTTTGTGGTGTAATTGCTGCAAATCCGGCTTTTACCCATCGAGCTAAACGAATGAAAAAGTTATATGTATTGCTATGTATAGCACTTTGTCTGTGTTCCTGCAAGACGGTTCCTAAAGTAAATAAGGACAACATTTATTATGAATATAATGAGAAAGGTGTTCCGGAATATGCTGTGATGATCTACGATCCTAAAACAGGTTATGTCACTTATATTACAGCCAATACTGTAAGCAATGGAATTGTTTGGATGAAGGGTAGGAAATTTCGAACCGATGGTTTATTAGGCTATCAATACATGTCTTCTGTAGTCCTTATTAATGGCCTGTCTTTGGACATTTGTAGTCCGTCTACAGATAAAGGCTATGATTTGACTTATTTGATTGACGAAGAAAAAAATGGGGGGTCGGAAATCTATTTTGTAGGAGTCCTTCCCACAGATGACCGGTGCATCGTACCTCACAAAGCTGATTTTTTTCCCCGGAAGCTCAAACGAACTACAGGTATTGATTACAACCGGTTTTGGCCTCCCCATCACGATGTGATTAATGCGCTGAATGAAGATAAGTTTAGAGAAGCAAGGGTAATTTTGTTACAAAATGTCAGGGAAGAAGGCAAACGACAAGATGAAAAACAAAGAAGAATATTAGAAAGACTTAAACAGGAACAAGACTCTACGAAAAAGGAGTAGTGTAAAAATCCGGGTTTGTGGTGTAATTGCTGCAAATCCGGCTTTTACCCATCGAGCTAAACGAATGAAAAAGTTATTTGTATTGCTTTGTATCGTACTTTGTTTTCATTCCTGCAAGACGGTTCCCAAAGGAAATGTGGACAAAGTCTATTATGAGTATAATGAGAAAGGTGTTCCGGAATATGTTGTGATGATCTACGATCCTAAAACAGGTTATGTCACTTATATTACAGCCAATACTGTAAGCAATGGAATTGTTTGGATAGATGGGATAAAGAGCGGGTATAATCACCAACTGGGTTTCAGAATCATTACAGATATAATACGCATCAATGGTTTGTCTTTAGAGTCATGTAGACCCTTAGGAGAGCGGTATGATTTGACTTATTTGATTGACGAAGAAAAAAATGGGGGGTCGGAAATCTATTTTGTAGGAGTCCTTCCCACAGATGACCGGTGCATCGTACCTCACAAAGCTGATTTTTTTCCCCGGAAGCTCAAACGAACTACAGGTATTGACTATAATCGGTTTTGGCCTCCCCATCACGATGTGATCAAAGCACTCAATGAAGGAAAATCAAGAAACGAAGCAAGAGAGATTTTGATCAGGAATACCGAAGCAGAAACAGAGAGGCGGTTGAAAATAATAAAAGAGTTTCAAGAAAAGCAGGACTCTACGAAAAAGAAGGAGTAGTGTAAAAAGATCTCCATGAGAAACCCAATCTTATTTTATACCGCCCTGCTCTTGTTTTTCGGCTTCTGCCGGAAGGTTGAGGGTCAAACTAAATCTGACGATCTTTTATTTTATAAAGGCTCAACAAAAAACTATTCCGTTTATGTTTTATTGACTTTTCGGATAGCCTCTTTTTGGTCGGTGAAAAAATTAAATGTCGTAGTATTTCGAGATGCCACTCAATAGCGCTTACTTTTAGACAATAGGCTTCAAAAAGGAGAGAACCTGACGGGTAAAGGTTTAATTTACTGATCCTTGAAAATAAGGTTGTTTATTCGATAAAAAAACAGATATTTGGGCTAGGGATATCCGGTGTAGTGGGCGAAGATATGTATTGTGGACGGATATACTGGCTTTCTGTTTCTTTCAAGAGCCTGTTTAAGCATAGTATTTAGCGTGGTAAAAAGGTTGAAGTCAATCAAATTTCTCCTTATCAATAGAAATTATATCGCTTAAATATGCTCTGAATTTGTCCAATTGTACGGTATTAGCAAGTTCGTTATAGATTTCGAAGAGGAGGTTTAAGATGAATGTTGTTCAATTTAGTGTGCCCGTAGCCAATGAGGCTTCCGTGGTAATTGAAGAGGATATTTTACCCTATTTTTACAATGTATTTCACCGGCATAGAGAGGTGCAACTTACCTTTATTTTAAAGGGAGGAGGTACGCTATTGGTGGGAAATTATACCCAGACTTTTCAAGCTGGGGATATCTATGTGATTGGCGCCAATCAACCACATCTGTTCAAATCAGAACCGGAACATTATTCGATGTACGAAGCAGGGCAGGTACATGCGATTCATGTGTTTTTTGATCCGGAAGTTACGCTGAAAGAAATGTTTGCCCTTCCGGAATGCAGTGGTATCCGCAAATTTTTGGATTGGACCAAAAACGGAATTCAGGTTTCAAGAGAAAAGGTAGAAGAAGTGAGTTTAGACCTTCAACGTTTGAAAAGAGCCGATAGCCTGGAGCGTTTGTTGATGTTCGTACAAATCTTACAAAAGCTTTCCAAAGATGTGAACGGTTACCGCTCACTTTCCAATGGCTTTTCCAAATTTCCATTGCCTGACTCCGAAGGTATCCGGATGAACCGCATTTATCAGTATACGATCAACCACTATGGGGAAGACATTTCTTTGGAAAAAATCGCGGCAGTGGCCCATTTAACGCCTCATGCTTTTTGCAAGTACTTTAAAAAACACACCCGGAAAACGTACCGCAAGTTTTTGAATGAAATCCGGATTAACGAAGCGTGTAAAAAGATGATCCGGGGAGAGTACGAAGGCATTTCATCGGTGGTGTATAGTTCCGGGTTTACGAACCGGATTACCTTTAACCGGGTGTTTAAACGGGTGATCGGCATGTCTCCTACGGAATATTTAAGAACCCGGAAACGAAAACCCACAGACGATTCCCGGTAGTTGCCAGGAACCGCCCGTTAAGGTTCTTCAATTAGAATTGATAAAACTTCCAAGAGCTTTTAAAATTCCTCTTGGGAGCCTGGTCTATAAGAAGATACCTAAGCATTTCTACAGGGATGTTATTTTCTCTGAGAATGACATCGTGAAATTGCTTGAAACTCATTTTTCCACTGTCCACCAATTCCTTTTTCAAAGCATAAAACTGCAAGGCCCCGGTCATATAAGCCAATTGGTATAGAGGGCCGTAATTGCCCGTAAACGATCTCCGGACCTCCCCTTCGGCATTGGCCCTTTCGTGCCCGACTTTTTCCACCAAAAAATCAATGCACTGTTGAGGCGTCCATTGTTTTAAATGATAATTCAGGGAGAAGATAATCCGGGCACAACGGTGCATTCTCCAAAACAACATTCCGACACGGTCTTCCGGAGATCGGGGGAAATCCAGGTCCCAAAGGATCATTTCCCAATACAAAGCCCACCCTTCGGTCCAAAAAGGTGTCCGGAAGTTGCGATAAGCTTTAAAGCGTTGGTTCATATACCCTTGTAAATGATGTCCGGCAATGAGCTCGTGGTGGACTACGGCCCGGGAAAAATGAGGGTTATTGCCCCGGAAGCTCATCATCTTGGTCTCATGGCTCATCGCATCGGTAGGGTAGGCAATCATCAAAACTTCCCCGCCCAGAAAAAACGGACTGATCCGTTGCTGTTCTGGACTCATCATGACCATGCGCCAGGTTTCTTCTGCTAAGGGTGGAATCGTGACCAAGTCATGTTGTTTAATAAAATTTACGGACTCATTGTACAAGCCCATGATCATTTGTGGCTGTTGCCCTTCGGAAACATAAGTGTTTTTCACTTTTTCCAAAGCTTGTTTCCAGTCATTGCCAAAGCCCGTTTCCTGCGAGGCTTTCAGCATTTCTTTTTCACACCAGGCAAATTCTTTATGAGCGATTTCCACAAGCTCTTCCGGTGTATAAGAAAGCATAGCCAATTGGAGTTGTGCTAACAATTCCTGGCGTCCGATGGGATTGCCGATAATACCACTGCCATCATCTTTTGCCTCTTGTTTGATCTTTTGTTTAGCCAGTTGAGCGAATTCTGTCAGTCTTTCATCAAATTCTTCATATGGCTTTTTGACCCACCAGCTGAATTGTGGATCGTAACCATGATAAAATTGGTAAACACTTTGAAGAGCCATTTGTAAGCCTTCTAGAGTTTGGGATGTGCGGATGGCCAATTTCTTGCTCATTCCGCCGGATGCGGAAAGGGCCTCATAAGCTCGGGCAAGCTCTTGTTGTAATTCCTGAAGTTTTTGTGCCACAGCTTTTCCTTCGAGTTTAGCCCCTCTTCTGCGTAGCTTTTCCAGATGATAAATGTATTCACCAAAGGAAATATACTTTTGAATTTGCCGGTACTCTTGGGCCTCTACTTCTAATAAGCGAAGTTGATTTTTGAGCTTTCGTTCAAACAAAAGATAGTCTACCTTGTCGCTTACGGAGAGCGTTTGAAAATTATACCGGTCGAGTTGCCGTAAGTAATCCGAATAAAACTCTTGGAAGCGTTCTCTTCGTTCGGGGCTGTTGGCGATTACATAAAACCGTTGTAAACTACCGTGGTCCGCCTTATAGTTGATCAACAAATGGTGTAGTTTCCCTGTGGAATAATAGCTGTCCGGTTGTTGGTTTTGTGCTTGAGAGAAAGGAGCGTATACGATCAGTAGAAAATTGAGAAATACTACGTTAGCAATAGATTTAATAAGCATATATATGGAAAGGTTTGGGTTTCTTTCAAAAGTAATCCTTGGAGGGCGGAAAAGCTATCTGACCGTTACAAACCAATTGTGTAGCCCCAAAAGGGTTGTTTGTATGGGCTGATAGCCAGGGTTTGGGTTTGCGCGATGGTTACAACCATCGCGCAGGCCCTCCAAGGTACATATGTGCTTATTTTATCTGTGTTGGTTAGTTGTTATTCGTCTTCGGATAAGTTCTTTTTGAATCAATTCCAATTCTCTACCTGTCTGCCCGGAAATCGAACTGTTTTCCTGAGCTCTGCGCAACAAGTAAGGAATGACATCTTTAATAGGGCCGTAGGGCAAATATTTACTGACCTTACAGCCGGCTTTGGCAAGGTTAAAGGTAATATGGTCACTCATCCCGTAGAGCTGTGAAAAGTGCACATGGGGATGATCTAACGGTATCTGAGAGTCACTCATTACGTTAGTAGTAAATTCGTTACTCCATTCATTATGGGAAGCCACCACCGTACCGATACTGTTTACTTCGGCCAGGCAATATTCCACAGCGGCATTGTAGTCCCGGTCAGTGGCTTCTTTGTCGGGCTGAATGGGGGACAGGTAGCCCATTTGTTGAGCCCGCAAGTTCTCCTTCTCCATATAAGCGCCTCTGACCAGCTTGGCTCCTAATAGAAATCCATGCCTTTGTGCATAGGTATGGTTGTCTATTAAGAATTGTAAACGGTCGTGCCGGTACAGTTGATAGGTATTGTAAATCAGTAGCTGTTCATGGTTGTATTTTTCCATCATATACAGCGCCACAGCGTCAATAGCTTGTTGTATCCAGGATTCTTCGGCATCTATCAGTACACCCACTTTATGGATGGCCGCTGCCGCACAGATACGGTCAACCCTTTCAATGACTTTGAGCCATTCGGTTTGTTCCTCGGCATTCAGTGTAATACCAGAGAGGTTCACCATGGCCATGTTCTTGTCCAGCTGGATTTCTTCGGAAAGCTTCTCCAACAACTGAAAACGGGCCAAGCCGGTGAGTTTAATACTGATAAAAGGAATATTGGGTTGGGTAGCCGTATATTCAATCAAATGAATAAACTCCTTACAAGCTTGCTCAAAGCTTGCCTCCGTGGCTTTACCTTCTACACCATAGTCTAGGATAACCTCCACATGATGGTCCGCCAGTTTTTGGACTACCGTAGCGGTACGTTCAAGACTTTCTCCACCTACAAACTGCTCAAAAATAGTACTCCTTATCAGCCCTGTAATAGGGAAATTCCAATGAATTAATGTAGGAGTCAGCCGTATCCCCAGGTTTACCAACCAGGGATAACGCATCGAACTGAAAATAAACTGAGCTTTTTTCAGTTCGGCATCACTTTTATAAGCGAATGCATCGCTAGTGTTGTCAAAGGATAACTTAGATTGAAGGCGCATGGCATTTTCATTTACACATACTCACTGGGACAAATGTAAAAATGTAAACCAATTTTGCTTCTCATTGAGCAATTTTGGATTTAAGGTGGATAATTTAAGTTATATCTTCGAGTGTATTTTCCTTAAAACAGGATAAAAACGGTTACCTGATCCGGGAATGCTTCTTTGTAGATAAGGTGTTGATAGGCACTGTAAATCAGTTGGTTGTGTCCTGTTTTATGTCCGGGAAGCGTTATGACTAAGCCCCGTTGTAAGTTTTTGAGGAATGAATCCCTTTTTAACCTTATTACAAAAAGTATCCATCCCTGGTTTATCTGGAATTATCCACTTTTAGATTAAGATCTTGCAAGTCTTTTTGGATGACTTTTTGCGCTTTGTGAATTTTGTCGACAGACTTTCCTTTGGTAGAACGAGTGATAAATTTTCCCCAGGTAAGGTTGGAATGTTCTTCCTGATGTGCTTCTGCCCGTTGAATGGCCAACTGCGCGGTATGTTCTACCAGCCATTCGAAATTTTGGGCCCCTATGATAGAGTCATCAGCCAAAGGAACAGGGTTATAAACATCAATTGGATAAAGGGTTTTTCCTTTTACGGCAATTTCCACGGTATTGATGTCATATCCCAAGGACTCATTCAGTTGTAAGACAAGCTCTTTTATTCTTTTGTGCAGGAGAGAAGGAGCCTTATCCGTTTGTGCGGAGTATCGCTGTATATTACCGTTTTCTGGAGTGAATTCCATACAGTATACGTCTTTTTGTCCCAGACAATAACAGCGAAAGTATTGATCATAGGAAATGGCCTCTTGCAATATCATGACCGTTTTTCCCGTCTCTCCGTAACATTTGAAAAATTCCTCTTTGTTTTCTACTCTATGAACTAACTCCCGGTGGTTGCCTTTATAGGGTTTGAAGTAGGCCGGGAAGCCCACATAGTCAAAGATATGGGGAAAGTCCAAGGGAAAGTCCAGGTTTCGAAAAGAGTCGGCCTGGGTGTGCGGAGGCCGGTGATGGGAGGGTAAGATGACTGCTTTGGGGCTTTTGATGCCCAGTTTTTCGGCCAAAGCGCCATTGAAGAATTTATCATCGGCTACTTCCCAAAAAGGATTGTTCAACACCGCGGTGCCGTTAAGGGCTGCATTTTTTAAAAAAGAGCGGTAGAAAGGGATATCTTTGGAAATTCTGTCGATGATGACGGCATATTCCGAAGGCGCGTTTTGAAGAACTTTGTCAATTTTTACGGGTTCCGCAATAATTTTTTTTGGCTTTTTCTGGTTGATCCGCTCGATTACGGCTGTAGGAAACTTGTTTTCATCACCGTATAATAATCCAATTTTTTTCATTTGAGAGGTTTGTTAGTATGGTTGAATAATTTTAAGGCTAAGGACTTTAAGTTAAATATTTTTCAGTTCAGGAAAAAGAAATAAGCCCTTCGAAAGGTATGAATGATGCCACCAGTCGAAGGGGGATGTATCTCTGTGATCAGAAAGTTTGTTTACCTTCAATCGTACTTTTATCACTCTGCTTTCCGGTCCCCTTTTTTCTTTGTTTATTTAGATCATTGCTAATTATTCCCGGCTTGTTTAATATTGGATTATAATTGTCCATAAGTATAAAAAACAACTATCATGAGTAAAGAGAGTGTACAAAAAAAACAAAAAATTGCCGTGATTGGCGGGGGGAATTTAGGAAGGTCCATTATCGAAGGATTATTGAAGTCTAACTATGTGAAACCCAGTGACATTACTGTTACCCGGAGAAGAGTGGAAGCGTTACAAGACTTAGCTGCCGAGGGAGTGAATACCTCTAAAGATAATGCTAAAGCTGTAGGTGAAAGTGAAGTGATTATCTTGGCAATCAAACCTAAACAAATCAAACATGTGTTGGAGGAGATTCAACATGAAATCAACCCGGAAAAACATTTGCTCATTTCGGTGGTGACAGGTATAGGATTAAAGGAGATTCAGTCGGTGATCGGTGTGAAGGTTCCTTTGTTCAGAGCCATGCCGAATACGGCCATTGCTATAGGAGAGTCCATGACCTGTATTTCCACTAATAATGCCGGAGAAAACTTGCAACAAAAAGTGCTGGGCTTGTTTGATCAAATGGGTAAGTCTGTTATGATTGATGAAAACCTGATGGCAGCCGCTACCGTGTTGGGGGCTTGTGGCATAGCCTATGCCTTGCGTTTTATCAGGGCTGCTTCTCAAGGGGGAATCGAGATCGGATTTAACTCGGAATTATCGCAACTGATCGCCGCACAAACCGTAAAAGGAGCATCCAGTTTGTTGATTCAGAGCGGGCATCATCCGGAATATGAAATCGACAAAGTGACCACACCTCAGGGCTGTACCATTGCCGGGCTGAATGAAATGGAACATCAAGGTTTCAGTTCATCTTTGATCAAAGGTGTGTTGACTTCTTATAATCAGATTGCCAGTATTGCAAAGGATTTTGAATAGAAGTGATTGCTTGTGTATTACATGCGATGGCTTGGAGAATTCGGGCATGATGATAACTTTTTGCAGTGGCATTGATTTTTTTATAGGAGGGAAAAGACGAAGGCTAAAAGATTTAAGATACTGTAGCTCAGGCAATTTTGATTAAACCATGATTGTATTTATCGTAAAAACAATTTTTTATCCATGACTTCCAAAAAACTTTCGGCCAAGGAAAAACAATTTCAACGGAAAGCTTTCCTGGATCGCATTAAACTAGGAGCGAAAATTTTGTCGGTGACTTTGTTGTATTTAGGGCAGCGCTTTCTCCCGGAATTGTACAAGGGAAATGAGTATGTGACCCGTTTGGTGGATGCTTTGCTCTTCTACCTGACGGCATGGCTTGTAGTATCAGTGGTTGAAATCATTCTGGTAGAAGTTTATTCCAAAGGGCGAAAAATCCGGGCTGGCAAGAAAGATAACTTTATCCTGGGAATTTCTTGGATTGCCTCCATTCTGTCTTTTATCTTTTTGGTCATGGCGGTGTTTATGTTCTTCAAAATTGATGTAAAGGGGCTGTTTACCTCTCTGAGTATCATTGCTGCGGCCATTGCTATTATTTCCAAAGATTATATTTCAAATATGATCAATGGAATGCTGATCATGTTTGCCGACCGGATTTCTTTGAATGATTATGTGAAAATCGAAGAACACAAAGGAAAGATCATCGATATTACGCTCATGCATGTACACTTGATGGACGATGAGGACGACTTGGTGTATATTCCGAACAATACGGTATTTTCCGGAGAGGTGATTAACTATACCAAACGCCAGATTAACCGGATTAATTTTGAGTTTCAAATGGCTTATAAACATATGGAAAGTGTGGAAGTTTTGGAAGAGTATCTGAACGAAGCCCTGTATCCTTACAAAGAGTTAATTGTTCACGATAGTCAAAATTTGCGTACGGTTGAAATTAAAAGTGATTTGGCCATTTTGAATTACCAATACATTATCAAGAAAAGCAATAAGGAGATTGAAACGGAAATCCGGAAAGTTATTGCCCGGAAGGTGATTCAGTATGTGAGTGATAAAGAAAAAGTAGGGCAATAAAAAAACAAAAACCTTCCGGAAAGTGAATCCGGAAGGTTTGAAGCCGATAATGTTACTTACTACTTGTTCATTGCTTTAGAAAACTTTTTCTGGCTTGCCGGCCGTCTATTTGCACCCATAATTGATACAAGCCGGCAGGCAATGTCTGTAAAGAAAACTGTCGCTCAAAGTGTTCGCGCTGTTTGACCTGTTGTATATCTACCAATGTTCTGCCCATCAAATCAATTACTTTTATTTGAAGTGTTCCTCTGGCCGCATGATTGAGTTGCAAATGGAATTGCCCTTCATTGGGGTTAGGGTAGAGGAGTAGAGCGGCTTTTAGGGTAGGGTCTTCGAGGGCATTGACCACGGTGGGTTCTGAAATGAATTTGCATTGTGTGTCAAATACTTCTATTTGATAGTTGCCTTGTCCTTGAAAGTCCAAGGTGCGCGTGTTGCCCTGTGCAATGGCTTGCCCGTTAAAATACCATTGATAATTCGGAGCGATTACGGAACTACGCATGACGTTGCCTTCTATTTCTATAGATGGAGTGGAAAATCCCGAAGCGTTTTCTTCAATGGTGATTTGCCGGGAAATTGACCGTTGATTGGCTCCGTCCGAGACTTCCAAGGTGACAATATACACCCCGGGAAAACTATAGGTATGAGTAGGGTGCTGTTCCGTTGAGCTGTTTCTGGCAGGAAACTGATCGTCTCCAAAATCCCATGACCAACTGCTAGGGCTACCGGTACTTTCATCCATAAATTCTGTTTTGCCCATTTCGCAGGTAAAGGAGGTGGAAAAGTCGCCAAACAACACATCTTCACAATCGCCAATGACCCAGCCAAAGCTACTGTTGCTGACCGTGCTGTTGTTTCCGGAAACATAAAAAGTCTCACCGATGACGGAGATATTTTGCACATTTAAATAGTCAAAACAAAAGCGTAAGTTAGGGTTGTCGGTAAAAATTTCCGCATTTTCGGTACCGCTGGTTTTTAAAGTAATGATTTGCCCCGAAGTGCCCAAAGCCTCAAAAGCTTCGTTGATGGCAAATTTTCCCTTGGAGGCAAAAATCAATTCCGAACCTTCTGCCACAATTAAGGAATCGATACTACTGCTGTCACTTTCCAATTCCAGGTTGCCATTCACCAGCAGTTTATTATAATTATTCTCCCCGATAATTTTGAGATTTACCCCATCTGCAATGATGTTGTGAAAACTTTGTTGGCCGGTGGTAAAGGTGAAATCATTGACTCCTTGACTATTGGAAAAAATGATGGTGGAGTTTTCAAAATTCCCCCGTACATCCTGGTTGATGGAAAATGCCTGGGTGATTGTCAACGTGCTATTCCGGAAGTTAAGATTTTGAGAAAGCCCGGAAGGAGCGGTAATATTTTCCAAAGCCAACTGAATACCTGAGCTGCTGAGGGTTCCGGCCAAAAGATTAACATTCTTTACTTTGGCATCACTTAAAATATTCCAGCTGCCTGTAGGAGCATTGATTTGCAAGTTGATTTGTGCAAACACTTCATTGGGGATGGCTAAGCTATTGCTCTTAGAGGTTTGTCCCCGAAGTTCCACCGTCCCGTTGAGAAAAGCGACTTTTTCACTTTCTATATTCACCGAGCCGTTAATATTCAGTGTATTGCCATTTAATTGGAACGTAGTATTTATATCCGGAAAAAAGTTTATACTATAACAGGACGCATTGGCCGGAAACGTAATTGTAGGGGTACTACTGCTGAATGAATTATTGTCAAAAAAGACCGGGTTTTGAATTCCCGGAAGACTTCCAGCGGTTGTTCCACCACTACTCAACGACCAGTTGGCCGGATCGTTCCAGTTACCACCGCTTTTGCCAATCCAGTAGTAAGGGGTTAAATCAAGGTCCAGATTTTTGGAGGAAACAACCAAAGAGTAATCCTGTTTATTTCCGTCCAATTCACCTTTATGCGCTATCCGGATGATGTACAAACCTGGTTCCGGATCGTTAATTTCAATTTTCTCAACATTGTCGCGGGTATTGTCTCCTGGCTCTGCCGCTTTGCTGGGATTGATGGGGTCTAAGGTCCAAGGAAGAAACGTGTTCCCGTTTTGATCGAATACCTGGATGTCCAAGTCATTGACTAACAGTAAATCACTGGGGTTTAAGCCGGGAGGGGGAGGGGTGCCCGGTACATCCGTCCAGCTTAAGGTGACGGTAATGGGACTGGAACCGTCTGCCTGAAAGGGAATAAAAGAAACTTGTTGGTTGTTGAGTGTCGCTTCGTTGATTTGCACACTTTGATTGTCATCTTGAGTAATCAGGTTAGCAGCCCGGTCGATACTCAACAGACCCCAACCTTGCTCATAATCGGGGCCGGGATTCAAGCCGGCTTCCCGGGCGGTATGAATGGCCAAGGCCTTTAAGGTGGCGGATTTCATAAATTCCCCCCCATGGGTTTGAGCATAAAGTTGTTGTAAGAGAAGTAAGGAGCCCGTGACTGCCGGAGCGGCCATAGATGTGCCGGAGAGTAAACCGTACTGACCGTCTCCTTCGGCAATAGGAGAGAGAATATCCACACCGGCCGCTACGATATCAGGTTTGACGCGTCCGTCATCGGTAGGGCCCCAACTACTGAAAGTACTCATGATGACATCGTCCCGGGTTTCGTACCGTTCGGGAATGGTTTCCACGGCTCCTACGGTTAACACATTTTTTGCGACCGCTCCCGGACCCAGACAATCGTACGGCCCATCGGGAGGACGGCTGCCATCTCCTTCATCACTGCGGTCGTTGCCTGCCGCCCGGACGTGCAAGTAGTAAGGAGCGTTGAAAGCAAATTCATCCAGGTCTCGGCTTAACTCCGAATAATACCCAAAGCGGAAGTCCTCCGAAGCACCTGGGTCTCCCCGCCACTGCCATCCGCTTTCGGAGGCATTCCAACCTAACACCAAGCCATACGAATGGTTAGAGAGGAGTAAGGGCATATCTTCATTGGCCAGTTCATTGGCTAACTCTGCCATATCATCGCTAAAATCGTATAAAAATCCCTCCGCTTCGGGGGCCATTCCTTCCGCTTCTTTGTTTAACCCTGCGGAAAAGATGGTTCCGCTGACATGCGTTGAATGGTTACCGCCTAACCCTAAAGGCTCGCTGGAAATAGATCCCCGGGTTTCTACTCTCCCTTGGAATTCTTGGTGGGTTTCCCGGAAGTTGTCTCCGTCCCACACACCTGCCATCATGCCTTTGCCTGTCAGATTGAGACCTAAAGAGCTACCCGGACGGAGAAAGTCCAGGTTTAAGGTGAGAATGGAGTTTTCATTAAAAGTTTTGTAATAATAGGGTAAGCCTTGTTCGGAAACCCATTGCAAAGCCATGACATTGCCGTTGAAGGAACTTTTGAGAGGCAACCGGTTCGCTTTGGCAAAGGTCGTTGCCGCTTGTTTTCGGGCGAGAGACTGACTGGTAAGTGCTTGAGCTTTTTGTTTGAAATAGTGGAAGTTGGTTTCCTTTTTCCAGGATTGAGCCCAAAGTGGGTGGGCGAACAGTAGGATAAGGCTGATGAAAGTCCAGGTCTTCATAGTCAATGCTTAATTTGCGAGTGCTTTGAATGTATACATGATAAATCCAGGTTCGTAAATCGGTATATCGGAATTGGAAATGTCAAATGCCGGAGTAAGTTTGAAGCCAAACTTAAACGTGGTGGGCTGTATCTCCCGGACTTCATAATCAATTCCTCCGAGGGTAAATTGCCCGCTGGTATTGTCGAAGGACCAGACTGTAACAATGGGTTCCGAGCTTCCGCAAAAGTGGTCGGAAATAATCAGTTCCCGGTTTTGCTTCACAAATGTGAGGGTACCCGTCAGAAAACAATCCGGTTGAAGGTTGATTTCCCCAAAATCTTCCACATCGAAGATAAAGACGGCCGCTTCTATTGTCCAGGATTTTTGCGTACCGCCTGTCAGGACATCCGAGTAAGTGGCCGGAGTGACATCCGGGTCTTCGGAACAGCCGGACCATAGCAAGCTGCACAGGCAGCAGAAAGTGTATATTTTTAGATGTTTGAAAGTCATAATCAAGCAGGGTTAAGAAGGTAATGGTTGAGATAGCAATCAAAGTTGCGCTTATTCCTCCTGAATCGTAGCGACAAGCACCCAATTGACACTTCCCAGGCGGTCGAGGTTATAGGTAATGCGAAGGATGCCGCTTTCTTCGTCAAAAGTGCCGTGGCGGAGAGAGCGGACATTACCCAAGTTTTCACTTCCTCCCGATACGGCCTGTTCAGGGATGAAAACCTGTTTGGAACAAAGGTCTAAGTTGGCAAATATACTGGCTCCCTCAATGCCAGCGAAATTGGTGATGCGGATGCGGTTGTTAAAGTCAAAGTCCACATCCACTTGAAATTCGTGTGTGCGGGCTTCTACCGTGGTGTCGTTTTCTACGGTTTCTTCCGCTTCCCATAGGCCATTCATTTTGCGCAAATCCGCCAGGCAATCATCGTCCTGAAGGGTGTAGCGCATGGTTTTTCCGATAATGCCGTTCAGTCCCCGGCCTTTCTCCAAACCGTTATTGACACCGGTGATGTTGAAGAGGATTTCCCGGTCGCCATCCCTTTCCTGATTGTTGAGCGGAACAAAGTATAAATAAGCGAAGCTTTCGTTGGGAGGAATGACCAACTTTTGTGATTCGGGCTCTATCAAAATATAATCTTCCCCTTCTTTGGCATCTCCGAGCATCTCAAAGGTTATTTCGGTATTATCGGACATTTGAGGGCCCACCAGATGCACAGATACTCGAGTGGCCAGGTTTTGATTTTCAGTAAAGGGGTAATTGTAATTTTCCAATACACTGCCTTCCATTTCGGTAAACCGGACATGATACGGTCCCTCGAAGAGTGTTTCTTCTTCCTCACAGGAAAATAAAAAGCCTAAGCTGGTGAGAAGTATCCAAAATGATAAGTTTTTCATTGGTTGAAATTTGAGTAATGGTATTGAATTAATAACCTGGGTTTTGATCTCCTGCCAAAGCAGGATTATTGGAGATTTCCCGTTGGGGCACAGGCCAAAGTTTGTTTTTTACAGTCCAGTTAGAGGTGACGGCACTCATCACCGCATCATCGCGATTCGTTCGTTTCAAATCATACCAACGATGTCCTTCAAAGGCCAATTCAACCCTGCGCTCTTCTTCAATGGCGGTTAACAAGCGGTTTTTATTGTCGAGGTTCAAGGCAGGGACCCCTGCCCGGTTGCGGATGCGGTTGAGGTCGGAAAGCCCCCCTTGTAGCTTGTTTTGTTGTGCCCGGGCTTCGGCACGAATCAGGTAAATTTCCGCTAAACGGATGACCTGAACATTGTCAAAAGGTCCGTACCGGGTGACGGTCCAGCCATTGTCATTACCTACTGCCAAGGCCGCATCAAACTCAATCATTTGGCTGCGGCTTCCGCCATTGCTTTGCAACTCGAAGATGATTTCGTTTCGGGGGATGATTTCCCTCCGGCTCTCGAAAAGGTTGTTGAGGCCGAAGTTGGTAGAGGTGCCGGGGTTGTCATTTGCACTGTAGACGACTTCTAAGATGGATTCATCACTAAAGTCACTGAGTACATCCACAAAATTACTTTCCAAATTGTAGTTGGCTGTGTTCTGTCCGTTGATGATTTCGGAGGCATACTGTTCTGCCTTTGTCCAATCTTGCCGGTACAAATAGTAACGGGCCAAGAGGGCTTTGACCGCCCCATTGCTGAGCATTCCACTGTTATCCGGATCGGTGGGCAGTTTATTCAGTGCAAAGAGTAAATCTTCTTCAACAAACTGTAAAACCTCATTGGCGGGCGTTCTGGGTATTTCGCTGTTGGCCTCCACATCGGTGCTGGTGACCAAGGGCAAATCTCCATAAGTATTGACGCCTGCGAAATAGCCATAAGCCCGGAAAAAGCGAGCCGTAGCAAGGAATTCATTCAACAAGCTTTCCGGGATGTCATCCAATTGCGGTAAGCCTTCTATCAGGAAGTTTACAGTAAACATCATTCCGTACATCGTTCCCCATAAGGCTGAAGCCGAGCCGTTGGAGGCTGACATATTGAAGGTGCCGATTTCAATGTATTGTGTAAAAGTGCCGTTATGCCGTAAATTATCGGCACTCATGTCTCCTGCAATGATGTTAATGGCACTCAGGTTGGCAAAATTCCGATACAAACCATTGACCACATTGAAGGCCGAACCGACATCCTTAAGCACCAAGTCATCCGTGATTCGGTCTACGGGTTTGGGCTCCAATACACTTTCTTCGCAAGCAAAGTTGCCACAGAGTAAAGCGCCTATCAGGGGCAGTTGAATGGTAAATTGTCGAAATAAAGTAAATACGTTTTTCATGGTTGAAAAAGAGCAAAGTCAAGAATTACAATCCTATATTGATTCCCACTAACAGCATTTTTACCGGAGGCAATGTGAAGAAATCCATTCCTTGAGAAGCCGTAGAGCCGTCAAACGTATTGACTTCGGGATCTACCCCGGAGTAATCACTCAAGGTAAATAAATTCGAAGCGGAGACGTATATCCGGGCATTGCTTAGCTTGTACCGGTCTACAAAGCCTTTTGGCAATGTGTAGCCCAGTGTGAGGGTTTTGAGACGCAGGTAGGAAGCATCTTCTACAAAACGGCTACTGAAACGGTTGTTAAAAGTGTTGTCTAATTCGTAACGGGGTACATCGGTAATGTCTCCGGGCTTTTGCCAACGGTCCAAAGCTTTACGCACTTGGTTGGTTTCGATACTTTGGCCGGAGTTGAGCAAGTTGCTATTTGTGAAATTGATGATTTGATTGCCATAAGAATATTGGAAAAAAACGGTAAGATCCAGCCCCTTGAAGTTGAAAGTACTGGTAAGACCTCCGGCAAAATCAGGTTGGGCATTTCCGATGATTTGCCCGTCTTCTTCCGTAATTTGTCCGTCATTGTTAAAATCATCATAAATCGCGTCTCCTGTAGCGGGATCTACGCCCAAAAATTTCAATCCCCAAAAGGTACCCAAAGCTTGTCCGGGGGTTACGATATGCGTGCTATTGGTTGAAGTTTGGTAGCCGGAAAAAATAGGCTCATCGGTGGCCATCTCTTTCACTTTATTCCGGTTGACGGATACATTCAAATTCAAATCCCAGGTTAAAGGAGTTTCGATGACCCGGGCATTGATTCCTAATTCAATACCCCTGTTGGTAACTTTTCCGATATTTCCTTGAATGGAACCGAAGCCGGTGGTCAATGGAAGGGTGACCCCGAACAACAGTTTGGACGTCTCCATATGATAAACATCCGTAGTGACCGAAAGGCGCCCCTGATACAGAGACAGGTCAAAACCTACGTTCAGTTCAGCCGTGGATTCCCATTGTAATTCGGTATTGGCCAGGTTTACAGGTACTACCGTAGGCAAATTATTATAAGCGGTGGAAGAAGCCCAAGCCTCCAAGAATTGGAAATTACCGATCCGCTCATTTCCCGTATAGCCAAAGCTGGCGCGGAGCTTTAATTCCTCAATAATTCTGTTGTTTTGCAAAAAGGGCTCTTCGCTGACTCGCCAACCCAAGGAGAATGCCGGAAAAAATCCATAACGCTTGTCACGACCAAAACGAGACGAGCCATCGTAGCGGGCATTTAAGGTAAAGAGGTATTTATCTTTTAAACGGTAATTTACTTCGCTGAAGAAGGATACCAGGCCACTGTTCACTTTAAAGGAGGAACCTGAAAAGACAAGTCCAGCCGAAGTGAGGTAGGTAAAGTCATCGCTGGGGAAAAGAATTCCCTGTACATTGGACGACCGGCTGGTACGTTGTAGCATCTCAAATCCCGCCAGGAAGCTGAGTTGATGATCCTTGTTGATGGAGTAGTTGTAGGCCGCAGTGGTGGTGTTCATGAGGGTAGCGAATTCGGAAGTGCTGTAAATCCCATAGCCTTGTCCGCCTACACTTTCCAAAAAACCTCCGATAGCCGTAGTGGAGGGTTCAAACTGGTCTTCTTGTACTTGATTGTCATCAATGCTGAACTTGGTTTTGAAAACCAGATTACTGAGTGGTTCGTATTCGGCAAATATTCCGGCAACCAACTTGGTGGTATGGGTGTCGAAGCGGGGTTCGATGGCTTGTGCCAAGGGATTGAAATTGGGGAAGCCGGCATATCCTACATCCCCCGGGGCAATCAATCCTCCCCCTTCATCATAGGGACTAAACCATGGCAAACTTTGTAAGGCTCCGGAATAGACACCATCTAAAAAATTATCACCTTTGATCCGTTTGTTGAGGGTACGGGCAGCACTAAGGTTCAAGCCGAAGCGCAATTTTTCACTGGCATTGTGGTCTAAAGTGGCGGTACCGGTAAAACGGGTGAATTGGTTATTATGAATTACCCCTTCTTCGTCCCGGTAGGAACCACTCACGTAGAATTTGGTCATATTGCTCCCTCCCTGAGCCGAAAGTTGGTATTCTTGCAGGTAGGCTGTCCGGCTGACAGCATCTATCCAGTCAGTATTCACTAAGTCGGTGACCCCTTTAACCCCGGCAATTTCGGGATTGTTTTCAGGGTTTTGATTGACAACTGCTTCTTGAAACAGGTCCAATAATTCCGTAGAGTTAAGCAAGTCCAGTTTGTCTACGGGTTCGATCATGCCGGCTTGCATCCGGAAATTGATTTTGGTTTTGTCCGTGCTTCCCCTTTTGGTAGTGATGACCACCACACCGTTAGCAGCTCTGGAACCGTACATGGCTTTGGCCGAAGCATCTTTAAGTACTTCAATGGATTGAATATCATTGGGATTGAGAGTGGCCAAGGCGTTGTCTTGTTGCCCTCCGAAACTCCGGGAAGACAAGGCCCCGTCTTCAATCGGAATTCCGTCCAGAATAAATAGTGGGCGGTTAGAACCGGAGATAGAGGAGTTTCCCCGGATACGGACCATAATGCCCCCTCCCGGTGTACCGGAAGATTGCACCACTTGCACTCCGCTGGCTTGGCCTTGTAAAGCCTGATCGACTCCCATCAGGGGCATTTCCGCAAATTTCTCTGTGGCAACCGAAACGATGGATCCTGTAATGTTTTTCTTCTCTTTGGTTTGGTATCCGGTGATGACTACCTCTGTTAAGGTTTTGATATCTTCTTCCAGGGCTACATTGATGACCGGGCGGTTGTTTACCGGTATTTCTTGAGAGAGGTATCCTACAAAAGAAAAGATCAAGGCCTCGTCTTGAGGGGCAAGATTGATCTGATACTTTCCATCCAAATCGGTGATGGCTCCTACGGATTTTCCTTTAATGAGGACTGTTACGCCAATTAAAGGAGTTCCGTCTTCCGCAGAAGTAACGCGTCCGGTCACCGCTCTTTGTTGAGCGTGAAGGGTTGAAAGGAAGGCAAACACGAATACTAAGGGTAAAAGATGCTTCATAGCATTTAATTCATCATCATGTCCATTAAACTAGAGATATAGTTTGCTAATGTTGTTGTTTGGTAAGGTCGTATCATTAGAGCCAAGTGGTGAGAGTTGAGCTCTATAACAATCCGTAAAAGCTAACTTCAGGGACACTAAAGTTTATCCGTTTTTGAATGCAGTGGTATGTTTGATGTTTTGATAAAGTTTGAAATCAACTGTTCCCGAATCAAGAAAGAATATAGGCCATCCATCCGGTGTTTTGCTGGGTATGGACTTTTTGAACAAATTGTAAATGATTTATACCCAATAAATTAATTTGGAATTAGAGCATATTTAAAATTCGTTGCGGGACCACCCTTTTGCTGGTAAAAATTCTCAGTTCAGAGTTCTCAGAATGTGGCATTGAGGTTCCTGAAATGGGAGTTTTTAACCCAAAGAATGAAATTTAAACATGTTCTTAATGCTTTTGGCTTATTCTGTTTTTCAAGCTTTGTTTTTTTAAAAAACATCACCCCTCAAGGGTCAGGTAATAAAGCCCCTATGTTGGCAATGGGGCGAAAATGTTCGACTTGTATGATTCTCTTAACTACTTGATAAAAAAGAAATTGGAAACTTGGAATAGAGCTTCCTTATCTTATTCAAATACATTTTAAAAAAGTAATTTCTAATCTACAAGCTTTTTGCAGTATTTTCTCTATTTAAACAAGCAATTCCCCAAAATTGATTTGCACTATTTTAAGCATTGTTATTATTGCTGCTTATGATGACCACATGAGAGACAGAATGCCGGGCCGTACAAAATATGATGATGTTTCTATTCAATGTCTTCTTTAAGATAGGCAAAGTCAAAATCGTTAATTTCTTTGAATAAAAGCTAAAAAATCAAGGCCGGATAGTTAAACAATAAAAAAAGTTTAATATTTTAAGCATAACAAGTAGCCACCCATTAAGGATATCACTACACTACACAAGACTGAAACAGCATACGCTTTGGCATCTCGGGAAAGAATGTGTCTTACTATGAAGGCAGTAGGACCGGTTCAAAGGCGTAGCTTCTGAAGAGTAGTTGAAAAAGCAAAGCAAGTGTTGAACCCTGAATTCAACAGGGGTTGAGGTGCATCAAATCCTCAACCTTCTGTAAAAAGGCCCACCCGTTGACAGCTTTGCCCAGGTAGTAAGAGATACACACTGAAAGTATCCGGAATAACCTTCAATGTAGATATCAACGATTCTATCATTTTAAATAAATACTACAGTTATGCGAAGCATTTATAGTCTTTTATTTATTATCTCGCTTTTTGTTGTGGCACTGGCCTGTAAAAGCGATGATTCAGATCCTCTACCAGCTCCTACAGCCGAATTTACCATGGACAAGCGATTTGCCGAACTGAATGAGCTTGTCAGTTTTACCAATAATAGTGCAAATGCAGTAAGTTATAATTGGGCTTTCGGAGACGGTACCTCTTCCACTCAGAAAGACCCTTCGAAATCGTATAATGTTTTGGGGAAACATATAGTAGAGTTAACCGCTACCACCGAAGATAACCAAATGGACAGCTTTAGCGATACGGTGACGGTGGGCAACAGAACTTTGCAAATTATTTTTGTAGGAAGAATTAATTGGTTAAACCCTGAAACTTCAAACCCTTGGGATGATGATGGGACAGGTCCGGACCTTGTCATTGGTTTTACAAGAAGTGCCCTTTTCCCTTCTTTTGAAACCTTGGCTTTAGTAGCAGAAAACGCCAGCCAAGATGACATAGCGAATTTAACAGTGGGCGTGCAATTTGACGAAGATGGATTAACGCTCAGGGACGAGAACTATATCATAGCACTCTTTGAATATGATGAAGACAAACCTGAAGAAGAGCAGTTAGAGTTAATGTCCCTGAATGAGTTGAATCCTATCGATGCATCAGCATTTGATCCCGACAGTGGAGATCCAGGTAAAAATCCGGAGACGGGAGAAGGCTTTTTTGTTTCGGGAGCCAGTTCTGAAAATGATTCTACACTCAATTACTTTTTATTTAATATCCGTTAAAGTTGCATTTTTATTAGAATGCGTTGGATGGCTGTCACCCTGAGGGAAAATGTCCGTATATTGATTATAAACAAGAACCCATTTTATAATCAACTAAAATCGAATTAAACATGATTCTGTCCACCACAAATTCTATTGAAGGAAAAGCCATCAAAGAATACAAAGGGATTATTACCGGAGAAGCCATTATCGGGGCCAATTTGTTCAAAGATTTTTTTGCCAGTATCCGGGATATTGTCGGCGGGCGGGCTGCTTCTTATGAGCAGGTATTGCGGGAAGCCAAAGACAATGCCTTGGCCGAGTTAGAAGAGAACGCCAAGCGAGTTGGGGCCAATGCCGTCATCGGAATTGACTTGGATTATGAAACCATCGGAGGTCAAGGAAGCATGTTGATGGTGAGTGCCAGCGGTACGGCTGTCATCGTAGAATAGTATTTGTTTCGATATACATAATAAATTGCCACTTTTAGGTTGATACCAGAGAAGTGGCAATTTTTTTATTCGGTTTTTAACCTGCTCCGTTTTCAGGGAATGTACTCTTAATTCTGGGTAAAATGTCTTTTCAAAAGAGGTGAAAAGAAGACCTGTTTTTCAGCCAATGCACTTATTGTTTCATTAATAATGAAAGAGGTGTTAACTTTACCCCGCACCAATTAACTTTTATTGAATACTCAACGACAAGGAAACATAGGATGTTTTCAAAAATACTTTTATATTGAACTAGCTGATTTATTGACTAATAACTTAACACATTGACGATTCAAGTTATCATAAAATCAATGTAATATTATATAAAAAGCTATATCACTTGAACCCTGAATTTCATAAGTACACGGTTTTATTAGTCATCGTATTTATCTTTTTCAGTCTTTTTAAGGAAATCGTTCGTCCTGCCATCAGCTTTTTAATTGGCGCGCTTGTCCTCCTGGTTTTGGGGGTGATTTCTCCCGAAGATTTTTTGACCGGCTTTGCTAATAAATCCATCGCGACAATTATATTGTTGATCTTGATTTCTTCTGCCTTCCGGAAGAATTTTGATGTCAAACGGTATTTTGATCAGACTTTCAAAAATGCCAAAAGCCCACGGAAATTTCTCGCGTTATTAATGGCTTCGGTGGCTTCGCTATCATCGATCATTAATAATACTCCGGTAGTGGCAATGATGACCCCTTATGTGTATGATTGGGGAAAAAAGCATAATGTAGCGCCTTCCAAGCTTTTAATCCCCTTGTCCTATGCTACAATACTGGGAGGGATGATTACCGTTATCGGCACCTCTACCAATTTGGTCGTGAACGGTTTTATTTCGGAAAACGGGCAACAAATTCTTACCTATACGGATTTTTTGTATTTAGGTCTAATCGTGACGTTTAGCGGGCTAGTTTTTCTGGTCGTGGCCGGCTATCGTATGTTACCCAATAACCAAGATACCCTGGATGCCTTTCAAGAGCATCCAAAGGAATATATCGTAGAAACCATTTTACAAAAAAGCTCTCCACTTGTCGGAAAAACCGTAGCGGAGGCAAAGTTAAGAAACCTGAAAGGGGTCTATCTGGTGGATATTTTGCGAAACGGAGAAACCATTTCTCCTGTGTCACCGGATGAAAAGCTACTGGGAAGAGATGTGTTGATTTTTGCAGGAGATACCTATAAAATCGTGGACCTGTTCAAAAAAGACAATGGGATTGTATTGCCCAAACATGGACGGATCTTAGATCAAAAACAGCTGAATGTAGTAGAAACCGTGATTCCTTATAATTCATACCTTTCCGGAAAGTTGGTGAAAGAGTCGGATTTCCGGCAACGTTACCAGGCTGCTATTATCGCGATTCATCGCAATGGCGAACGGGTTAAAGGAAAAATCGGAGACATGCATTTGGCTACGGGCGATTTGTTGTTGTTGACCACCAGCGATGAGTTTTTTAAGATCAATGAACGGACCCATGATTTCTTCATTGTCTCCCGGAAAGATCAAACCATCGAGCCGGAATCCAGTGCTAAAATATGGGGGTTACGTGTTGGTTTGCTTCTGCCTTTATTGTTATGTTTATTTGGCGTAATTGAATTTTTCGTTGCCTTGATGTTGATTTTATTGGTATTGTTTGTCCTAAGGTATATCAATATCAAAGAAATCAAATACGAACTGGATTTGAACCTGATTGTCATTCTGGTCTGTGCTTTGACCCTGGGCAATGCCTTGATAAATTCCGGGGCAGCCGAACTGATCTCCCACCTGATGATGGAATTTTTAAAGCCGTATGGTGGGATAGGAATATTAATTGGCTTATTTTTGCTCACTGTATTACTAACTTCATTCGTAACAAATGTTGCGGCAGTATCTATAGCCTTTCCTATTGCATACAGTTTATGCGCAGAGTTAGGCCTGCATCCTACCCCATATTATGTGGGGATTGCCTTTGCCGCGTCCGCAGCCTTCATGACACCAATCAGCTATCAGACGAATCTGATGGTTTTCGGGCCCGGTGGCTATACATTCAAGGATTATTTCCGTATAGGCCTTCCCCTCACCATCTTGTATTCCATAGTCTGTATTTCCTTTATAGTACTGAGATATAATATATCATTTGAATGATGGAAAAACTCAATATTATTCCGCACGATCATAAAGTAAACAAAGAAGATCGGCAGCGGCATAAAAAACAAAAACCTGTAGTGATCTGGTTTACAGGTCTTTCGGGATCTGGTAAATCTACCTTGGCGAACATGCTGGAACAAGGCCTGTACGAGTACGGTTTTCATACATACATTTTGGATGGAGACAATGTACGGATGGGACTGAATAAGGGTTTGACGTTTAGTGAAGAAGACCGGAAAGAGAATATCCGGAGAATCAGCGAGGTAGCCAAATTGATGGTAGATGCCGGGCTGGTGGTCATTACGGCTTTTATTTCTCCTTTTAAGAAAGACCGGGCCATGGCTCGAGAACTGTTAGAAGAAGGCGAATTTATTGAAGTATTTGTTGACTGTCCTTTGGAAGTGTGTGAACAGCGAGATGTAAAGGGCTTGTATAGAAAAGCCAGAGCGGGAGAAATTACCAAATTTACCGGGATTGATTCTCCTTTTGAAGCCCCGGAAAATCCGGAAATTCATATAAAAACAGCGGAACAATCCTTGGAAAGTTCTATAAATCAATTAATTGACTTAGTTTTGCCAATAATTCAGATAAAGAATTAAAGTAATGCATAGTTATTATCTCAACAATCTGCAAGAGCTCGAAGCGGAATCTATTTATGTGATTCGGGAAGTGGTGGCTCAGTTTGAAAACCCTTGTCTGTTATTTTCAGGAGGGAAAGATTCAATCATTTTGACACATTTGGCCAGAAAAGCCTTTTTTCCAGCTAAAATTCCTTTCCCTTTGGTTCATATTGATACCGGGCATAACTTTCCGGAAACTATCCAGTTCAGAGATGAATTGGTGAAAGAACTGGGTGTGAACCTGATCGTAGGATCTGTCCAAAAGTCGATCGATGAAGGCAAGGTAGTAGAAGAAAAAGGGGTGTATGCCAGCCGTAATGCCTTACAAACGGTGACTTTGTTAGACACTCTGGAAGAACATAAGTTTGATGCCGCCATGGGAGGGGCACGGAGAGACGAAGAAAAAGCCCGTGCCAAAGAGCGTTTTTTCTCCCATAGAGATGACTTCGGTCAGTGGGATCCTAAAAACCAACGCCCCGAACTGTGGAACCTGTTTAATGGCAGAAAACAAATGGGAGAGCATTTCCGGGTGTTTCCGATCAGTAATTGGACGGAGATGGACGTATGGAACTATATCAAATATGAAAATATCAAAATTCCTTCGATCTATTTCACTCATACTCGTCAATGTATCGAAAGGGACGGAGGTTTATTGGGGCATTCGGATTATTTGAATTTGAAACCTACGGAAAAACCGATGGAAAAGCGGGTTCGCTTCCGTACCATTGGTGATATGACCTGTACCGGGGCTGTGGAGTCTGAAGCAACTACCCTGGATGATATCATTGCCGAAGTTGCGGCCTCCCGTCAAACGGAACGCGGTACCAGAGCAGATGATAAACGTTCGGAAACGTCAATGGAAGACCGTAAAAAACAAGGGTACTTCTAGAATTTTTCCTTCAATTAAAGCATAGATGGATTTTGTGAAGAGGTTGAGAGAAGAAAAGATTTGTCTCAACGTTCCGCAAGCCATGAAAATTATTTATTTCGAACTTATTAAATAAGGATATATACAATGTCTCAAGATTATTCGCATATGGAATTGCTCCGGTTTACTACAGCCGGAAGTGTGGATGATGGGAAAAGTACATTGATCGGGCGGTTACTGTACGATTCCAAATCAATCTTCGAGGATCAATTGGAAGCCGTGGAAAAATCCAGCCAAAAGAAAGGCCTCGGACATGTGGACCTTTCCTTGCTGACGGATGGATTGAAAGATGAAAGGGAGCAGGGAATTACCATTGATGTAGCCTACAGGTATTTTGCTACGCCTAACCGTAAGTTTATCATTGCCGATACACCCGGTCACGTACAATATACGCGCAATATGGTGACGGGGGCTTCTACCGCAAATCTGGCCTTAATTCTGGTAGATGCCCGGAAAGGTGTGGTAGAGCAGACTTGCAGACACTCCTACATCGCTTCACTCTTGAAAATTCCTCATATCGTCTTATGTGTAAACAAGATGGATTTGGTGGATTATGATGAAGAGATCTACAATAAAATCGTGGAAGATTACAAGCGCTTTGCTTCCAAACTGGAAGTAAACGATGTGCATTTTCTGCCAATTAGTGCTCTGGAAGGAGATAATGTGGTGGATCGCTCTGAAAAAATGGATTGGTACAAAGGCTCTACACTTTTGTATCTCTTAGAAAATATCCATATCGGTAGTGACGAAAACCATATCGATGCCCGTTTTCCAGTGCAAACAGTCATCCGTCCTCATTCTACGGAATACCATGACTACCGGGGCTATGCAGGCCGGGTAGCCGGGGGGATCTTTAGAAAAGGGGATGAAGTAAGTGTATTGCCTTCGGGGTTCAACTCCAAAATTAAATCTATTGATACTCTGGAGGGAGAGTTGGAAGAGGCCTTTGCTCCGATGTCTGTGACGATGCAATTGGAAGACGATATCGATATCAGCAGAGGAGATATGATTGTGAAAGTCAACAATCAACCCAAAGCTTCTCAAGATCTGGAGGCCATGGTATGTTGGATGAACCCGAAAGCGCCTGTGCCCCGGGGAAAATATTTTATCAAGCATACGAGCAATGAGGCACAAGCCATGTTGAAAGAAGTCGTATACAAAGTAGATATCAATACACTGCACCGGAATGAGGAAGATAAAGAAATTCAAATGAATGATATCTTCCGGGTGAAAATCCGCACTACCAAGCCCATGTTTTATGATAGCTACCGGAAAAACAGAAATACAGGTTCGTTTATCCTGATTGATCAAGCTACAAATGAAACGGTGGCTGCAGGAATGATTATCTAATACCTTTGGTACCGGAAATATATTCTTAAATATCAATATTTTGGCTGGTAGTCTTTTTCTGATTACCAGCTATTTTTTTTAACCCCATTAACCCTCACACGTATGCTTAGCGAAAACTTTTTGAACGAATGGATTGAAAAATCAAAGTCCGTAGCGATTGAAGCCGGTGAACAAATCTTGACGGTATACAATTCCGGAGAGTTCGGAGAAGAGGCGAAAGATGACAAATCTCCTTTGACCTTGGCCGATAAGCTTGCTCATAAGGCAATCGTGGCGGTGTTGGAAACTTCTTCCGTGCCTATTTTAAGTGAAGAAGGCAAGGATATTGATTATACGGAGCGAGCTAATTGGGATAGCTTTTGGTTGGTAGATCCATTGGACGGTACCAAGGAATTTATCAAGCGCAATGGGGAGTTTACAGTGAATATTGCACTGATTGAAGGTGGGAAGCCCGTCTTGGGAGTTGTTTATGTTCCCGTAAAAAAAGAAATGTATTGGGCTGTGAAAGGTCAGGGGGCCTTCAAGTCGGTAGAGGGGCAAACTGCCGTGCAACTGCAATGTGCGGATTATCATCTCAGTACTCCCAGTATGAAAGTAGTGGGTTCCCGTTCGCATATGAACGATGAAACGGTGGCTTTTATGGAGCAGTTGAAAGAGCCGGAAGTGGTAAGTATGGGCAGTTCTTTGAAATTTATGTTGGTGGCAGAAGGGAAAGCCCACGTATATCCCCGCTTAGCCCCTACTATGGAATGGGATACGGGAGCGGCCCAAATCGTCGTGGAAGAAGCCGGTGGATCAGTCATCAATTATAAGACCCAACAACCTCTGGCTTATAATAAAGAAATTTTACGAAACCCATATTTTGTGGCCTACGGAAAGCGCTAGGTTTTAGGTGAAAAAACAATTCCCGGGTGAAGGTATTTCGAATGCCTTCATCCGGGAATTGAATAAGGGCTTTAACACCTATTAAAAATGTTTTAAGGTAATATCCGCGATGGTTTCACCAATGGCCAAGGAAGAAGTGGCGGCAGGTGATGGAGCATTTAACACATGGATACTCCGTCTATCTTCCAGGATTTTAAAATCATCCAATAACCCACCGTTTTTGTCACAGGCTTGGGCCCTTACTCCAGCTCCGCCTGGTTTTAAATCCTCCTCTTTGATTTCGGGTAACAAACGCTGTAGTGCTTTGGTAAAGGCTGCTTTTGAATAGGAACGGTACATTTCACCCAGTCCGGTTTGCCAGTATTTTGCCGCCACTTTTTGAAAGCCCGGCCAGCTGATCGCCTCATAAAACTCTTTCAGATCAAAATCGGTCTTTTGGTATCCTTCCCTTTTGAAAGCCAATACCGCGTTTGGCCCGGCCTCAATGCCTCCGTCCATCATCCGGGTAAAGTGGACTCCCAAGAATGGGAAGCTGGGATCGGGTACCGGGTAAATCAGGTTTTTGACCAGATGCTCTTTTTCCTTTTTCAATTCGTAATATTCCCCTCTGAACGGAATAATCCGGACATTGACTTGCTGACCCGCCATTTGCGCTATTTTATCGCAATACAACCCGGCACAGTTCACCAAAAGTTTGGTGCTGTATTCCGATTGGTCGGTTTGGATTATCTGACCACTGCCAAATGCCTGAATACTTTTGACTTCTTCATTGAAGAAAAGCCGGCCTCCGGCTTCACGGATCTTATCGGCAATTTTTTGAGCCACTTTTTTATAATTGATAATGCCTGCATAGGGCACCCAAAGCCCCTCAATACCGGATACGTAAGGTTCTTTGTTTTTTAGCTCTTCGGCAGACATACGGCTGATTTGGTCCAAGCCGTTTTCCTTCCCCCTTTGATAAATTCGCTCCAAGGCAGGCAGTTCTTTTCTATCCGTAGCCACAATGATTTTTCCACATAATTCGTACGGAATTTCCTCCTGATTGCAGAATTCAAGGAGCTTTTCATAGCCTTTGCGGCAATTGGTAGCTTTGAGACTACCGGGTTTGTAATAGACACCGGAATGGATGACCCCACTGTTGTTCCCGGTTTGATGTGTGGCCGTTTGAGCTTCCTTTTCAATGATGGCTACCTTGAGTTTTGGTTGCTGCCGGAGTAGTTGGTAGGCACTTGCCAAACCAACGATTCCTGCTCCCACTACTACTATATCGTATTTCATAGCTTGGCTATTTTTTAGATTATTTTGCGATTGATTTACTCTGTGGGCAAAGTTAAAATTACCCGGGTAATTTTAGTGTAATGCTTGGTGTTTTTACGAAAGAAGGGCCGTACCCCCCATTCTCATAGAAGTAAATTTTATTCAAAAGCATATTTGCGTAACCCTGTTTTCCCGATCCTCGTAAATTTTATATCACTTGACATGGAACATATACTTTTGCAAAGCATCTTTAAGTTATATTAATTAAATTTGCAACATAGTCAGAGATATCTGAAATAATAAACATAATGCTTATTGCACTTTTTTAACTATCTGATAATTAGAGTTTTTATAAAACAAATTTAACCAATCATGTTTGACACACAGGTTGACCGGGCAATGATCGAAATCATTGAGAAAAAAAATAAACTCAATGCCCTGGATTACAATGACGAGCAATACGATCGTCTGGAAGATGAATTACATAAAATTGAAGATGAATTTTTAGCCAAGTATGGTTCGGAACTCGAAGAAGTGATCGCCGATATCCACGATGAGTATTGTCCGGATATTGATGTGCTTTCCCCCCTCAGCTATATTGCTCGGGAGTATAATAAAGTAGGCGAGAATGAAATCGGAAGCATCTATGATGTAAAAGCCAATCAAGGCGTCACGGTGGATTTGGACGATTTCCCGGATAATGAAACCAAACTGGCACTGATACCGAATCCTATGAGAGTGGTATTAAACATAGACAACCAGCAACAAGAAGAAATTTGGTCAAAAGAGAAATCCTCCTGGGTCTAAGGAGACTTTCAGCTTTAATAAAAAAAGGCTCTGTCTTAATTCATAAAGACAGGGCCTTTTTTGTGGAGCATGTTTTTCTTTTAGCTGTAATGCATGAGCAAGCATTTTATAGTTTTGTATGAATTATTAATTTTAATGAGTTTTTAAAGAAGTATGATGGAGAGTGTAGAAATAATTCAGAAATACTTAATTCATCAAGTCATTGGAAGAAGATAAAAACAAAGAGGATTCTCAAAAGCCCCGAGAAGAGTTGTCGGCGGAAGAAGCGAAAAAGAGTATTCAGGAGTTCAGAAGACTTCTGACCAATTACCGCTTTAGTCATAAATTCGAGGACCCTATTTATGCTAGTTTAAAAGAAGATGAGGTCTATAAGGCCATTTTTGAAGCAGGAGGATTTACCAAGCACGAGCAAGAGCTGATTACCCGTTTGTATCCAAGCCTGGAAGAAATGGAAGAGATGCGTAAAAACCGTTCGGAGGAAGAACGGGAGGGAACAATCAATTGGAAAAATTACGAAAATAAAGTCTATGTAAAAGAATTCTTAAAAGATGAGGCGGTCATTCAAGAAGAGATTGCCCAAATGAAATCACAAAAGGAGAGCAAGAAAGGCCCTTTATTAGATAAAATTCCTACAGACCTTCCGGAAATTAAAAAGGATCTGGAAGAGTACATCGGAGAAAATATTATCAACAAAGTAGCCGTCCTGATCATCTCCATTGGGGTGCTCATTTTGTTTCGTTACGGTGTGTCTACAGGAATGGTCAGTGAGGGACTCCGGGTTGCTACCGGCATCCTGATTGGAGGAGGCTTTTTTGGCCTGGCCCATTACTTGTTAACACAAGAAAAATCGTATACCAATATTTTAGTTTCGGCCGGTACCTTTGTACTGTATTATACCACCTTGTTGGCGTATGAGGATTATGGCTGGTTTAATCAAACCCAGGCATTTGTCACCATGGTATTGATTACCTGCCTTTGTGTGCTTTTTGCCGTGTGGTATAATAAAGGAAAACTGTCTGTGGCAGCATTGATCGGAGGCTATGCCACACCTTTGTTGGTGAGCGATGGAGGCGGTAATTATGTTGCTTTCTTTTCGTATATCAGTGCTTTGAACGTTTCTATGTTGGCAGTGGCCTACATGAAACGTTGGAAAATAATTCATGTAATAGCTACCGTCATCACCACTTGCTTTCTTGGCGGATGGATGTTTTTAGAGAAATCTACCGGAGTGGAAGTGTATTTGTGGTTTTTGTTTTTTACTTCTCTGGCCTATTTGACTTTAACGACTTCCAACCTGTTATTTCATGACCGGAATAAGAAGACCTTCTTCAAGCCGGACCATTCTCTTTACCTACTCTTAACGGTTTTATATGCTTTTTCTACCTGGCTTTCCTTAGTGAAGTTAGCGGCTCCCACCAGCTGGTATGCGGCCTTTTCCATCGGAATCGGCATGGTCAATTTAGCGTATTTTTTGGTGGTGTTTCACCGGCATATTGTCAATCAGGAATATATCAACAACTTTTATTTGGTCATCGCTTGTGCTTTTACGATACCCGGTTATTTATTAATTCCTACCGTTTACCTCAATACTTTTTTTGCAGTAGAGGCGATGGTGATTTTTTGGTTAGCCATACAACTGGAAGAAAGTTATCTGAAAAAAATTGCCTTTTATATATGCCTCTGCACAGTGGCAAGTCTGGGATATACCTGGATAAAAACCTACTTTACCCCGGAGAGTGGTCTGGAATTTATGTTTAACCGGGGATTTTGGGCGAGCTTGATTACTTGTGGGGCTGTAATGCTGATTCGTTTAATGGTTTTGGACGATCGCAAAACTCAAAGAGTGGCCGGGATAGGCCGTGTGTCCGTGATCCGGTTTTTAGGAGGGGTATTATTGTTGTCCGGGTATTTGACGGTATTTCTGGAAATTGTTTTTCATACTGAGGGGCTTTCCGGGGGCAACGATTTGCGGGTTTTATTGGTCGGAATCTTTACCATGTTGTATTTATTGCTTTTCCGGAAAATTATCTTTGATTATGAATTGGACCGCTATATTGTTTTCAATGCCAGCTTGATGGTGCTTACAGTATTGTCCTATCTGTTTTTCGGACATTCCAGTACCATTACCCTGCGGAATTTATTTTTGGTGGGTGAATTGCCTTTCTATGCCTATGGAATTCATTATATCAATGTAGGACTGACCCTTTATCTGGCAATCGTTTTGATTACGGATATCCGGCGGGCCGAAAGCTATCAACAGGGTTCTTACAGCTTTGTCATTTGGCTATTGTGTATCATGGGCATTGCCCACGCGACTTTTGAGTTGGAGCATACGATTTTGTTGGTGAAAGCTGGAATTCAGGGGGCAAAAGTTGAGAGCATGCTTGAACCCATCCGGCTGACGGGCTGGTCTGTATTATGGAGTGTGATTTGTCTTTTGCTGATGTTTTTGGGAATGAAATACAAAATCAAAGAACTCCGTATGATTTCCCTGACTTTGTTTACCCTGACCATTGTGAAGTTTTTTGGATTTGATATATGGAAACTGGATACCATCGCACAAATTATCGCAACAATCCTTATCGGAGTTGTGATGTTAATTGTAAGTTTACAGTACAAATATGTCAAACAGTTAGTGAATACGGGAAATTTGAACGCAGAGGCCGACAATCTGACAGATGAATACTTTTCGGATGAGATGTTGTTGGATGATGAAGACAACGATGAGGATGATTGGGAGTATTAAGTTTCTATACGGAAGTCCGTGACGGCTCATAGTTGTTCAAAGCAAAAGAACGTATTACAAGTTTGTAAAAGCATAGATCATACTATTTGAATAATCACTCATCGAGTGAATTTCACACTTTCATGATCTTTTCTCTTTTAAAAGAAATGCTTTTAAATTGTTGAATGCTCAGGAATTAGAATACACTACTAACAATTAATGACGAACTTTCTAAATCTATGACAGCATTAATCAAGTTTCTGATAATCGCAATTGTGATTATTTATATAATTTCCCGCTTTGCAGGTTACTTTTTAAGGGTAGCTTACTGGTTTATGGGAAAGCAAATTCAGAAAGAAGTTAAAAAAGAACAAGAAAGGCGGCAAGGGAAACGCTCTTGGAGCCAGGGAGACCTTAAAATTACGGTGTCTAATAAAAATGAAAAAAAGCAGCGGAAAAGCTATAATGGAGGAGAGTATGTTGATTTTGAGGAAGTGAAGGGGAAGTCTGATTAAGTCTAGGTTCTTGGAAAAACATTAACGGTTTTGACAGGGAAGCCCTGTTTTCATAATGAAGGTTTCGTTGCATCAGTATACATAAAAAATCCCTTCCATACTCATTTTCAGGAAGGGATTTTTTTCTCTCGTTAGATAAGGGATATTTCGAATGCTTATAAAAAAGCTTATTTAGGCTCTAGCATTTGCTCGATTCTCGCTAACAATTCATCGTAATGATATTTAGTCAATTCGTCTCTGGATAGTGTATAGCCTCTTTTAACGAGTGATTGTAATTTTTTTAACTCACCCCGTGCAATAGGCCGGATGTCCGATTGGCTAACATCCACAGAGGTATGTCCATACATAGAGGCATAAGCTGACGGAACGGAGTTTTGTTCCTTTTTTACCAATACTTCCAGGCTTTCGATATACGCTCTTTGTAAATTTCTCCGGTAAGTGTCGACTTTATGTCCTCTTTGGGTTTCGGACCAAACCCCTTCACGTAAGTCATCCATCATTTCCAACACGGAATAGGCTTTGTCATCATTCAGTGTTTCGTTTTCGATCATTCTGGCCAAACGACTAAAATCCAATACATTACTCAATACTCTTACTTGTGCTGAGCGGATACGGTTCACGATTCCCGCATCTTCGATCCTGTTGAGAATTTCCGTATTGATCATCCATTCGGGGGTAACGAATGCCTGTTCGATTAAAAAGTTCAATGCTTCTTTTTGCTTTTCTTTCGATACATGTACATAGACAGCTCCTGCCTGATCATAGGTTTTATCATACTCGTAAATGCCCCCTATATTGGCTCCCACATGGCCCATATACCGGTTCCATTGTCCGATGACGTTGCTATAGAGTTCTTGTAAGTCTTCATAGTCTTTTCCATCTTCTGCGGTCCATTCGATCAGGTTCGGAACAATGCGTTTCAAGTTGGCAATGCCGTATGAGCTGGCTTTTACAGCATCATCCCCCAAATCTTCCGTTTGTGCGGAGGGGTCGATCGGGCGGGCGGTTTGTTGGGCGAAACGATACATCGGATCATTTTCGTGTTTGCGAATCCAGGCATGTAAAGTAACCTTTTCCTCTTCGGGAGAATTTGCTTCCAAGATGGGGCGATAACCCCAGTAGATTGAATGCATATCGTACACTCCGATTTTAGGATATAAAGCGACACCTTTATCCTCTGGCTGAGCTATGTAATTGAACCTGGCGTAGTCCATAATGGAAGGAGCCGTTCCCATTTTATGTGTGAAGCTGGCAGAGCGTAAAGAGTCCACTTGATAAGAAGAGCTGGCGCCCATATTGTGGGGTAAGCCCAAAGTATGGCCCACTTCGTGAGACGATACAAAACGGATCAGTTGTCCCATTAACTCATCGCTGAATTTTGTTTTTCTGGCTTCAGGGTTGATGGCGGCAGTCTGAACGAAAAACCAGTTTCTCAACAGGTTCATCACATTGTGGTACCAAATAATATCGCTTTCGATGATTTCACCGGAACGGGGATCATGCACATGAGGGCCCATGGCATTTTGAATTGGGTTGGTCACATAGCGGATCACGGAATACCGCACATCTTCCGGGTCAAATTCCGGATCTTCTTCTTTACTTGGAGGGTCTTTGGCCAAAATTGCATTTTTAAACCCGGCCGCTTCAAAAGCCGTTTGCCAGTCTTCAATGCCTTTTTTCAAATAAGGTCTCCATTTTTCAGGAGTGGCAGGGTCAATGTAATACACAATCGGTTTTACGGGTTCAACCAGTTCGCCTCTTTTAAAGGCCTCTCTGTCTTTAGGCTCCAATTTCCATCGTGTAATATAGGTGCGTTTGGCCGCTTTGTGTTCTTCCGAACCATAATCGTATTGCTGAATACTGAAATAGCCTACCCGTTCATCGGCGATACGAGGCATCATAGGAGTTTTGGGAAGCAATACAAATGATTGGTTCATCTCCAGAGAGAGCACTTGCGTAGTGGCATTGCTTGGAGGCTTGCTGGCATCATAGGTGAGAATATGACGGACTTCTACGTTTTGCGGGAAGCTTTTCATCCGGACGACCAAAGAGCGTGAGCGGTCCAAGCGTTTTACTCCGAAGTTTTTACGTTGGCTTGATGTCAATGGGCCGATCATTTCCACATCACTGGTGAAAAAGCCGGATACCTCTACTACATAACCGGTGGAGTCATTGCTTAGCGCAGAAATATCAAAGGAGGTGATGATGGGCTCAAAGTTGTTATTTCTCACCGATTTATAGATCGGTTGGTCAGGATCGGCCACATTGTTGAACGACACCGAACGCAACAAGAGCTTTTCTTCGTGTTTTTGGAAGCGCACCACTTGCTGGGGGCGGGAGCGCATTCCGGCACCTCCGAAATTAAAGTTTTGTACGGTCCCCGAAATCCGGCTAATGACTAAGATTTCCCTTTCCAAAAGTGAATCGGGAATTTCAAAATAATACTTCTCCTCCACTTTATGAACCGTGAACATGCCTTCGTCACTGATCGCCTTATCCGTAATGATGTCCTTGTAGGGTTTGATTTTAGAGGTGCTTTTCGGCTTTTTAGGCGGGGTTACTTGCTCTGTTTCGCCTTTTTTACTTTTCTTCTTTTTCTTTGATTGAGCCCGGCCGTCTCCGGGTTGGGCCAGTATGAATCCACTCAGCAATAAGCTATAAAGCAACTGCTTGAATATGGGAAGTTTATTGATCATTTTGTTAATTAATTTATGAATGATAAAAATGAAAAATGTGGGTGTTCATTCTTTGATTTCCTTGGAACCGTAGAATAAAGCCGGAAATTAGACATATTTTACCAAACCTTTACTCAAGAATAGGATGAGTGGTCAGAGTAGTGGGTTTGTGGTTAGAAAATGGAGCTTTGCAAGGGTCGTTTTTTTCTGCCAAGACAGTCAAGAAATAGAAAACTGTGGAATTTTATCGGTTTTACATAGTGTTGTAAGAGACAAGAGGGGTCTGCAAAAAAAACTTGGTAGATTCCATCCATCAATGCAATCATCTACGTCCTGCTATACAAGTATCCTCAACTCAAAATAACACACCCCGGTTTTCTAACCTTGAATACCTGACTTACTAATAGGAGGGTGTTTTTTGCCTATGGTATGTATGTACTATAATTAACTCATCACCATTCGTTTAAACAATTGTTATCTTATCAACTATGTTTACCAAAGTACAAAATTGGGCCTTGGGTTTGGTGGCTGGTTTCGGTGTGTTGTATGCTTGTAGCTCATCCGATGACGATGTAACCCCGCGCTTTGATTGTGGAGCGAATCCGGTTTCACTTTCCTTAAACAGCAGCTCTCCAAGTGCTTGTGACCAAGCCACCGGAGAAATTTCAGTGACGGCCTCAGGAGGAGGAGGGGAAGGGTACCGGTATAGCATTAATGACGGGCCATTCAGAAGTGGGGGCGTATTTTCACAACTTACCGCCGGAACTTATCAGATAAAAGCACGTGATCAAAATAATTGTGAAGCCTCTTTAAGTGTAACCTTAACCGATGAATCAGGGATTGTGTTGGAATTTGACATTGTGCCTTCCGGCTGTGGAGAAAGTAATGGGGTAATCAATGCTTCGGTAGAAGGGGCTTCTGGCAATTTGATGTTTTCTTTAAACGGAGGGGCTTTTCAGGAAAGCGGCACTTTTACCAATCTGGAAGCGGACGGGTATTCCGTAACAGTAAAGGATAATCAGGGGTGTGGGGCCACGGCATTTGTACAAGTAACTTCAGGGATTACCTATCAAGATCATATCCGTCCGTTGGTGCAAAGTAAGTGTGCAATCTCCGGCTGTCATGTATCCGGTACGGGACGGGTGAATTTTAATTCCTTATCCAATATTCAACAAAATGCAGCGGAAATGAAATCGCGTACTCAATCCAGGGATATGCCTAGGACAGGTTCGTTGACGCAAGCACAAATCGATCAGCTGGCTTGTTGGGTAGATGATGGAGCATTAAACAATTGACATGCCTGGGGGTTTGTGTTTGGGAGTATTGACCAAGAAGCATAAAAGAACACAAGGGGTTAGCCAGTTTTCAAATTGGTTAACCCCTTGTGTTCAATAGTGCTAAGTTCCAACGTTTATATACTGGATGCTTGCATTTGGTTCTCCTCGTATTTAGACGGGCACTTCATCAGGATTTTATTTGCCACAAACTGATTTCCATCCGCACGCCCAATAATTACCACCTTTTCAGATTTTACAAAATCTCTCATGGAAGCGGGAGGGTTACTACATATTACTTTATGCTCTTCTTTGTTGTTGTCTACCAACGTAAAGGCAATGTAGTTGGGGTTTTTGGCGGGGTCGTACTCAATGCCCACCACTTGGTTGCTGGCATCTTTCTTTAATTCTCCCACCACATGGACTTTGGACGTATTTCCATTTTCAGCCATTGTAAAGGCCGTATCGAAAGTCACATATTGACTGGCATCTCCCGCTGTGGAGACGATGATTCCTACGGCTATTGCCAGAATTACGATCGCAAGGATATGTGATTTTTTCATAGTTTATTTTTCGATTGATTGAATAGTCTCTTCCAGTTTCTTTACCTTCCGGTCCAGAATCACCACGTATGTCAGGAATCCGGCCATGATAATACCCAAGGTAGCCACTACCACATAGATCTTTCCGTTTTGGCGGAAGACATCGGCCATTTCCACTTGGGTATTGGTATAATCATCCTCCGTAATCTGGATCTTATCCTGGGCTTGGCAAACCGGGCTTATCAAAAGCACCGAAAAGGTCCAGCACAATGCCAGGGTAAAATATTTGAGTTTCTTATTTAATAACATTTTTCAGTATATACAGTTTGAGAATTATTTCCTTATGCGCTTAGTCTATAGTGTATCCAACTTGTGTTGAATGATTTGCAAACGTACCCGTAAGCTTACCAACCAAACTCCTAATAAGGTCCAGCCAATCACCGCCGGGTAGAATACATACCGTAGCTTGGAATCCATGTCATAGGCATTGAAGCCCGGATTGCCACCGCTGCCCGGGTGCAATGAGTCTGTCATCCGGGGAAGAATGAAAATCAAGACCAAGAATAAAACATAGGCAAAGATATTATAAATCGCGCTGATCCGGTTGCGTTGCACTTCATCGCTAAAAGCTCCTCGCAAAATCAAGTAGGCAAAATATACCATTAAGGCCACGGCTGATGCGTTTTGTTTAGGATCCCCCGACCAAAACTGATCCCAGGTATAATGGGCCCACATCATTCCGGTAAGGATACCCAAAATGCCAAAAAGCAAACCCACATTGACACATTCAGAGGCTTTGATGTCATAGGTTTCTTCTTGAGTATTCAGGTACTTAATAGAGTAATAGACAGAACTGCCCAACAACAGGATCATGCCAAACCACATGGGTACATGGAAGTAGAGGTTCCGGATGCTTTCATTGAGGATGTTTAACCGGGGTACTTCCAAGAGGAAGCCTCCGATCAGAGTATAAAACAACAACAGCACTGTCAAGACTTTCCACCAAGTATTTTTCATCGTATGTTCAAGATTACGCTTACACCTCTGTTGTTAACTGCGCCAAAGATAGGGGAACAGGATGTAAGAAACAGTGACCACTATCAAGTTGATAGCAAATATCGTTAAAATTTCGTCATAACTGACACTCCGGTCCAAACCATCCACCGCATTTTTAGAAACCTTGATGAGCATCAAAATCATGGGGATGATAATGGGAAAACCCAAAATAGCCATTAGGCCCGTACTTTTATTAGCCTTAATGGCTACTCCGGCAATCAAAGTAAGTGAAACCGCAAAACCAATAGCTCCCAGTATCAGGTTGCCGATGAACAAAGCCAGGTCTTGCACAGGGTTGCCCATTACCAATATAAAAATGATCAATGCAAAGATTGCCGTCACGATCATTAATAGAGCATTGTACAAAATCTTGGCAAGGATCATCACCTGAGGGCTCACCAAAGAATAATAGAAATAATATTGCCCGTCACTTTCCTGGACAAAGCTTTTGGCGATGGTATTGATAGCCGAAAATAATAGAATAATCCAGAAAAGGGTATTCCAGGTAATGGGATTGAGCTGCATGGCTACCAGACTGAAACTCAGATAACAGACAAACACGGTGCTGAATACATACAAGAGGATGCTATTCAGGGCTGAGCGTTGTCTGAATTCTAAGAGAAAGTCCTTTTTGACCAGCGTAAATATTTCGGAAAATAGCTGTTTCATATACCGGGGCAAATGTAAACACCCGGACCCGATTGGCAAAAAACTTTAGAGGGATTTGGGCTTTTTTCTAGCGAGGTAGTTTGAATCTGACCCGTAGGGTAACCTCTTGGCTTACGCTTTGCCCACCTTCTTGAGCCGGTATCCAAGAGGGGCCTTCTTCGATGAGCCGGAGTGCTTCTTCATCACAGCCATATCCCAGGCCACTGTGAATTTTTGCATCCGAGATGTTACCATCGGGCAATACTGTAAAACGTACTTTCACGATTCCTTCCACCTTCTCTTTGAGAGCTTCTTCAGGGTAGCGCAAATGAGCCTTTAAATATCTCTTGTAGCCATTAAAACCACCGGATGGCTTTGCCGCAGTAGAGGTTGAATGGCTTTTTTCTTCTTTTTGCCCTTTTGTTACAACCACCTCTTCCAGCGCCATTAACTCCGGCTCAAGCTGCACATCGATTACCGTTCTGGACGCTTGCGGTATTTCAAGTGTTTGGTATCCGATACAAGAAAATACCAAGGGGTTTTGACGTAAATTTTGAGGGACTTGTAAAGTGTATTTACCTTCGATATCCGTATTTGTGCCTATAGCAGTTCCTTTTACGAGAACATTCACTCCCGGGAGCGCTGCTTCATCATTAGCCCCTTTAATTGTCCCGCTAATGTTGATCAAGTGTTCCGTTTCTTGTTTCTTCTTGGCCCTTTGTGTAATATTTATTCCGGAAGATTTTCCTGAAAGAGCGTTAAGAGTTGTGTTTGCCTTTGGCGTAAGAGTATCTTGCAGTAATGTATCTTGTTCGTAATCTTGAATAGTAGGATCAGCTACAAACTCTTCCAATGCCTCTTCTTCTTGTAAGGCTATCTCCTCATCCATGATATCCAATTCCATAAGCTCGATTTCTTCTGTGTCATCGGTAGGTGTTGGAACTGGAAGAGCCGAAGGAGAAGATTTTACGGTGGGGCTAGGAGCTTTCACAGTGGGAGCTGCTACTGCAGGTGATAGCTCCTGACTGTCCTCCTTTGCTTTTCCCATAGGGGCGGTTTCCGATACTCCCGGCTTGTTTTGAGTTTTAGGTTGGGTAGTGGGTTTAGGCGCTTCATAGGCTAGTTCCGAAGGAGCTTCTTCTTGAGGCGGCCTTAAGGCAAAATACCCGACAAATATTAAAATTAGAACTGCGGCTGCCGAGCCGAGCCAACGGTATTGTGGCACGAACCTGTGCCGTTTGTTTGTTTGAGTTTTTTGAGCCAATGATGCTTTTAGCCCTTCTACATCCTGAGCAAACACTTCCGTATTCTCAAATTCCTCCATGCCTTCCAAGGCGTCTTGTAAAAACGGATCACGCATAACCGCCCTTTCTACCCGGTACATCTCAGCAGGGCTGAGTGTCCCTTCCAGGTATTTTTTTAGCATTTCTGCGGTAATTTCAGGGTCGGTATGGAATGTTGAATTACTCACCTTTATGATTCTCCATGCAAATTTTTAAATTTCTTTTTCCATTCTGAATATAGCTCTTCACTTTTTTGAGTTCATAACCTGTATCTTGAGTAATATCCTGATAGCACTTTTGTTTCAGGTAAAACAACTCCACACATTTTTTTTGTTCTTCTTTCAGGTGTTTTAAACATTCATCCAAAGCACTCAGGTTATTTTCAAGCAGTTCTTCATTAGTAGGATGCAATGATTCATACTTTTCCATATCTTCGGGCAAAAGACTTTCTGAAAATGCTTGATGTTTATGCGCCGACTTGGCCCGGAGTTGCATGAGACAGAAGTTTTTAGTGACTACGTAGAGCCAAGTCTTGAAATTCTGAATTTCTGGACTTTTTTCTAACTCTTGTGCCAGCTTTTCAAAAAGCTGCATGACCGCATCCTGACTTTCTTCCCGGTTTTTCAAATATTTAAAACAAACACCGTATACCAATTCAATATACCGGTTGTAGAGTTCTCCTAAACTGGCCATATCTTTTCCTGCCCGGTATTGCAAAAGCAATTCCTGGTCGGTTTTTTTTGCCGGTTTGGAAGAAAGTCTGAAAATCATGTTACTCAAACATCATGTTTACCCTGGAATAGGATGAGCCTTTGGCTAAGGCTGTCCGTTGATTTGATTGAATTTGGTAAAAGTAAACAGTGCTAGCGATTGTACAAAATGCTCTAAAAGTTTTGGAGCGTTTAAAGGCTAATTGATACAGAGGAGTTTCTTGTGAAAAATTTGTAAATCCCAAGAAATAGTGAGCAGCTACAAGATACTTGCCAGAAAGAGTGATATGCGCTTTGTATCACTTCGAGCCATTGCCACAATTTATGTTATTTTCTTAATGAATTCTTAGAGATTGTTATTTTTGAAGAATAAATAAACAACTATACTTATGGACCCATTACATCCTAAGAAAGTGGATCATGTGCGACTGGCAGAGACGATTTTAAAGGACAATCCGGTATTGACAGGTAAAATAGCGAAAGGTGTACCCGTTGAAGAAAAAGAGGTGTTGCCTGTGCTTACCGAAGTGATCAAGTTTTTAAATTTAATTGCTTTTTCCGATCAAAAATTATCTCCTTCACTTAAAGTGGATTATGCCTGGCATGAATTTATTCTTTGTACCCGGTATTACTATAATTTTTGTGAGGTGAATTTCGGAAGAATGATTCATCATCATCCCGGAGGGTCCCAGAATGAAAACCATCGCCAATATCAACAAACCTTGAAACTGTATACAACGTTTATAGGCAAACCTCCGGTTGTGTATTGGGGGGAAGAAGCGAGCCAATTGTGGGAAGAAGCACAATGCGGCCTGTGTTCAGGCAACCCATAAGGAACTACCTGAATTACTAAATAGATAAGCAATGGTTCTAACCCAACGTTTTTTAAAGCATAGGAAGACACCAGGCCTCTAGTCAATGAATAGCACATCACATAGCTTGTGATTTTTTAAAATGTGTTTTTCTTCATAAAGAGAAATTTTGAACAGATACATCATATCCAGATAGTTTAAATAGCTTGTTCCTGAATTTACTTTGACGGGTTTTAGCGATCAAAGCGGGCTTGGCAATGAGCTAAGTCAATAGCATTAGTTTTCACATTATAAGAAGAATTTGTTATGTATTTTAATGGTACCTTGTCCATTGACCCTTCTCAATTAACTAAAATTCAAAGGGTTCCACCCAAAGGGGCTTTTCGTAGGTTGCTGAACTTTATCACCATCGGAGGCCTTTCCGAAAAAAAAGAATTAGAAACTTTTACAGCCATTTCCATCTTACAGCAGTTCCACAGTGTATTCCGTTCAATGGGAATCAATAATGTGGTGAGAATTGCTCAGGATGATTTGGATTTTTATCTGGATGAAGAAGGCAAAGAAGACGATTTGAAAGAAGCACTGGATAAGTACGAAATTGAAATGGACGCCACCGTGGCGCAGTTTTTCAATCATTTGTATTTGGTGCTTGAGCACAGAGAAGGCAGTTTTAATTATTTGATTGACATTTCGATCAATCGCTCACATGAGGTAGGGGAGTATCCTATCAGTATTACTGTGAACGGCTTGCTTTCGGAATTTGAATGTAATAATGGAAGCGCCAATGAGGTGTTGAAATCAAAAATGAAGTCGATCTTTTCCTCCCAAAAGAGTTACGATACTTTTGCCTCGGAAAAGTCGAAAGAATTTCAACTGTTCATGAATAAGTTGGAGCAAAATATTAAAAAGTTCATTAAAATTGATGATATCATTAATAAGTACGACACCAAAATCGTAGCTCCGACTCAGCCAGTCAATAGCCCCAAAGAAATCTATCACAGTCGTACTGCCGAGCCTGTGTATCACGGATACAGTGGTATGGACGCTTCTTTCCTGTATAGCTTTATGTGGTATGACATGTGCCATAACCACAATATCTATATCAATAATGTAGATGTGGTAAATGAAAATGGAAGTGATATGCTATATGTAGGAGAAGAAGGATACAACTTGGGAGAGTATGATACGACCAGCTTTCAGACCATGGCGGAAGATGTAGTAGAACCGGCAGAGGTGGAAGTGCCGGTTGATTCGCTGAGTAGTGATTCGGATAGTAGTTGGTTTAGCGGTTGGGGAGATTCGGACAGTAGTAGTGATAGCAACAGCGGAAGTAGTTGCAGTTCTTGCAGTAGCTGTAGTTCCTGTAGTAGTTGTGGAGGAGATTAATAAACGGATTCGTTGGAGGTTTGTATTTTTTACTAATGCTAGATTTATGAATATACTTTGACGCAACAATCAATTACTTTCAAAATTGGCTCATAAAGAAGCCTCTTGAGTGTACTATCACTCAAGGGGCTTCTTGTTTGTTTTCTTCGCCCAAGTTAAGTTGTTTTGAGGCTGGGTATCGTTCAGACAAAGTACATTTATATAATCATACCGGCAATGGTTGCTGTCATCAAACAAGCTAATGTGGCAGCCAAAAGAGCCCGCATACCCAATTGAGACAAATCACTTTGACGCTGGGGGGCCATGCCTCCGATTCCCCCGATTTGGATAGCGATTGAACTGAAGTTAGAAAACCCACATAAGGCATAAGTGGCTATGATAACGGATTTGGGACTCAACAGTTCTTTTACTTTGCCTAAACGTTCATAGGCAAAAAATTCATTGACAACAGTTTTTTCACCGATCAAACTTCCCACCATTAAAGTGTCCGACCACTCAACACCAATGGTCCAGCTCAACAAGCGGAAGACTTGTCCAAAAATGTATTGCATGGTAAATCCGTTGAATGCCCCGTCAGTAGACTTTACTATCCATTGGTTTAAGGTACAATCACTAAGAGCAATCAGGTCTCCCAGAATATCTTTGAAAAAGTAGTTCATCAACGCGATCAAGGCCGTAAAAGCCAAGAGCATTCCCCCTACATTTAAGGCTAGTTTCAAGCCATCGGCAGCTCCTCTAGACAATGCATCAATGAGGTTCACCCCCATTTGTTCGCTGTTAACTTCTAATTTCTGATTGATCAAATCTTTTTGAGTTTCGGGAATGATCATTTTGGCCATTACAATGGCTGCAGGGGCATTCATGATAGATGCACTGAGCAGGTACGCAGCAAATTTGGTCTGTTCTTCCGGGTTGTCTCCTCCCAAGGTTACCACAAAAGCGGCTAATACTCCTCCGGCAATGGTAGCCATTCCCCCTGTCATCAGACACATCAATTCCGAAGAGGTCATCTTATTGATAAAGGGCTTTACCAATAGTGGAGCCTCTGTTTGACCTAAAAAGATATTACCTGCGGCTGAAAGGCTTTCCGCTCCGGATAGTTTCATGGTTTTGGCCATGACCCAGGCAATACCCTTTACTATTTTTTGTAAGACACCCAAATAGTACAGTGCGGCTGAAACGGTAGAAAAAAATAGAATAGTGGGGAGAATCTGAAAGGCGAACATATTTCCAAGGTTGCCATTAGCCAGATCGCCAAAAAGGAAGATGGAGCCTGCGGAAGTAAAGCTCAATAACTTTACAAAACCTTTACTCACCCAGTGAAAAGCCTGGGCTACCGCGTCTATTTGAGTAATAAGTACACCAAATGTTATTTGTAAAAACACTCCGGTAATCACCAACCGCCAATCTACTTTTGATTTATTTTTGGAAAATAGCCAAGCAATCCCGATTAGGACACAAAGACCAAATGCTCCTCTGATAATATCCATTTTATGTGTGTTAAGGATTAGGAATTGATATTTTTTTTGCAAAAACCTGCGCAAAATACAAATTAATAGTCTGATTGTGAAACCTAAAGCCCTATAGAAGTTTGGTTTATCTAAAAAAATAAAATACAGAGCCCGTCAGGAATATCAGGGTATGGCTTGTGAAGCCCGGAAAAGTTTAGAGTCTAATTAAAATATTTGCTGTAATTTTGAAAAAAGGAGGTATGTCGAGCCGTTTATGCAAGAGGTCAGGAAAATAATCCATATCGATATGGATGCGTTTTATGCATCTGTAGAGCAACGGGACCATCCGGAATACCGTGGAAAACCTATTGCCGTAGGCGGAGCAGGAAAAAGAGGGGTAGTTGCCACAGCCAGTTATGAAGCCCGGAAGTTTGGAGTACACTCTGCCATGGCTTCGGTGTTGGCGTACCGTAAGTGTCCGGAAATCATTTTCGTAAAACCCCGATTTGATGTATACAAACAGGTTTCCCGCCAGGTTCGGGAGGTTTTCTTTGAATACACGGATTTGGTAGAGCCGCTCTCTTTGGATGAGGCCTACCTGGATGTGACAGAGAATAAACCACAGGTAAAATCAGCGACAATCATTGCGCAGGAAATAAAACAAAAAATCAAACAAGTGACAGGGTTAACCGCCTCTGCGGGAGTTTCTTTCAATAAATTTTTAGCGAAAATTGCATCTGATTATCAAAAGCCGGACGGTTTAACCGTAATTACCCCTAAGGAAGCTCCTGCCTTTATCGATCAGTTACCTGTTAGCAAAATTCATGGAATAGGCAAAGTAACCGCCCATAAGATGCATGAATTGGGGATTTTTGAAGGGAAAGATTTGAAAAGCTGGGACCGTTTTGCATTGATCCGGCATTTTGGTAAATCCGGTATTTTTTATTACAATTTAGCGAGGGCAGAGGATGAACGCAAAGTAAACCCACACCGGATACGGAAGAGCGTCAGTGTAGAAAATACTTATACGGAAGATATACAGACCAAACAGGGAGTGTATTTACAAGTGGAGCAACTGGCTGAACTCTTGTTGAAACGAATAGAAAAAAGTCATGCATATGGACGAACTTTGACCGTTAAGATTAAATTTGACGATTTTAAACAAATTACCAGAAGTAAAACTGTCGCTTATTTGATTACCAGTGAAAGTCAAATACGGGAAATTGCTAAAGAAATTATAGAACAGGCACAAATTGAAGACAAGGCCATTCGCTTATTAGGGATAGGGGTTTCGAATTTAGACCCGGTAGGAGTGGGAGTTCAACTGACTTTGTTTTCTTCAGTGATTGAATAAATTCAGGAAAAATCCAACTTTGAGTATTGGTGATGTTTGCTGAAAAATACTAATACTCATAAAAGCAAAATACTAACAATAGATCTACTTAAATAATGAATAATTCAAAGGTAGCGGTAATCGGAGGAGGTAGTTGGGCAACTGCCATTGTAAAAATCCTTTCGGAAAATAAAGTGGTGACCCATTGGTGGCTCCGCAATCAAAAGGATATTGAACATATTCGCAAGTTTCATCACAATCCTAGTTATCTGAGTAGTGTAAATATTGATGCCGATATTATCCGTCCCACAGAGGATTTGGAATTGGCCGTACGCGAAAGTGATATCATCTTTTTAGTGGTTCCTTCGGCTTTTGTGGCAGAAGTGTTGCTTCATCTGGACACTCAGATATTGAAGGGGAAGATCGTTGTGTCGGCTATCAAAGGCATGATTCCGGAAGAAAACATTCTGGTAACCGACTATATCCAAAAGCGTTTTGGAGTGCTGGAAAAAGATATTGCCGTCATTGCAGGCCCCTGTCATGCCGAAGAAGTTGCGATGGAAAAACAATCGTATCTTTCAGTGGCTTCAGAAGCCAGGGAAACCGCCATACGTATAGAGAAAATGTTGCAATGCCGCTTTATTAATGTACATACTATCCAGGATGTAGTGGGGGTAGAATACAGTGCCGTGATCAAAAACATTATTGCCATTGCCTGTGGAGTGGCTCACGGGCTGAACTATGGGGATAATTTTCAGGCGGTTTTGGTCTCGAATGCCATGCAAGAAATTAGCCGGTTTGTACAGGCTATTTACCCTAAAGAACGGGACCTGAATGCCTCGGCTTACTTAGGCGATTTGTTAGTGACAACTTATTCTCAGTTTAGTCGTAACCGTACCTTTGGCAATATGATTGGACGGGGGTATTCGGTAAAGTCGGCTCAAATGGAAATGGATATGGTGGCCGAAGGCTATTATGCGCTGAAAAGTATTTTTGAAATCAATAAAAAATACAAAGTCAATATTCCCATCATCACTGCAGTATACAATGTCATTTATGAGCGGATTACCCCAATCATAGAATTTAAAATTCTCCAAGAAAAGCTTAATTAGCCTTCTCGGAGTTAAATAATTCATGTTGAGTGTACGGGAAATGAGAGATGAAGTGAAATAGTGAGTAGCCTTTTCAATAGCTTTTGGCAAAAAAGCTGCCTTTATACAACTTCCAATCTCTCATTTGCTTACAAAAAATTAGAAACAAGACCCTGCAATTTGGCTTAATGGCTATGCATGGTTGAACTTGGATTTACTTCAGTCAATATCCTTCGTTTTTATCTGAGAAAATAACTTCAGCGATGTATAGTGTTTTGTCTTTCATCAAAAGTGGGACAGAGCATTGGGTGTAATCAGAAAATTCACATTCGCCTTATCCTCTACTTCTTATTTCAGTCTTTTTCCGGGAAATTTTCTTGAAATATGGCTACTACCTTTCGGAGTTGCGAATAGCTCGAAAATGCTTGCTTTTTTGGGAAAAACTTGCCATTTGCACAGATAGACAGACTTTGGAAAAGAGCTTTTAATTTTTTTGATAAATCAGTGATTAGCTATTAACTTGGCTGATAAAGTTGTGTAGTGTGTTGAGTGCTATTTACCTATTCTTACTGAGAATGTGAGGAGAAAAATAAGTGCTTGACCAACATGCTCCTTCACGAGTTTACTAGAGATGACTATTCATTAACCAATAATTTCAAACACATAAACAAAACATGGAAATGGAAAAGGATTTTTTGCCAATTAACGGCACTGATCATCTTGAATTTTATGTAGGGAACGCAAAACAAGCGGCCTATTACTACCAATCTGCTTTTGGCTTTCGGCTGATTGCCTATGCAGGGCCTGAAACGGGGGTGAGAGACCGAGCTTCTTATGTACTTGAACAAAATAAACTTCGCTTTGTTTTTACCACTGCTTTACAAGTGGATTCTGAGATTGCCGCACATGTAAGCAAACATGGTGACGGTGTAAAAGCTATTGCCTTATGGGTGGACGATGCTGAAAAGTCCCTGAACGAAACTGTAAGCAGAGGGGCAAAAGTAGCTGCACCTCTACAGGTAGTAAAAGACGATCATGGGCAAGTGCGTATGGCTAGCATTCATACCTATGGGGATACCATTCACACCTTTGTAGAAAGAAAAGATTACCAAGGGGCTTTTTTACCCGGCTTTGTGGAAAAAGAACCTATTCAAGAGGTTCAGTCTGTGGGACTGAAGTATGTAGATCATTGTGTTGGAAATGTGGAGTTGGGACAAATGAACACTTGGGTGGAGTTTTATGAAAAAGTGATGGGCTTCAGTTTGTTAGTTACCTTTGATGACAAAGATATTTCTACGGAATATTCGGCTTTGATGTCAAAAGTAGTGTCTAATGGAAACGGGTATATCAAATTCCCGATCAACGAACCTGCAGCGGGTAAACGCAAATCTCAGATAGAGGAATATCTGGACTTCTATAATGGTGCAGGGGTGCAACACATTGCTATTGCTACAGATGATATTTTACATACCGTATCGGAATTGCGGAGACGTGGTGTGGAGTTTTTATATGTTCCGGATACTTACTACGATGATTTACTCGAGCGGGTGGGGAATATTGAAGAGGAAATAGCCGCTTTAAAAGAATTGAATATTTTAGTAGATAGAGATGAAGAGGGCTATTTGCTTCAAATTTTTACCAAACCTGTGGAAGACCGCCCCACGTTATTTTATGAAATTATCCAGCGAAAAGGAGCAAGGTCTTTTGGGAAAGGGAATTTTAAAGCGTTGTTTGAATCCATAGAACGAGAACAGGCACTGAGAGGGAATTTATAAAAACGAAGGGGCTTTATAAGCCCCTTTTGGTTTTAGTATATTAACTTATCGAGCTGTTGCAATTCGCTGATTATCGCAATACAGATCGCAGTACTTTTTTGTAACAAGAACGGGATAGTTTTTAGGTCTTTTCGATGTAAAGCAACATACTCTATACTGGCAAAGTGGTTTATTTGGGGATTTACCCCTATAAGGCGCATGGAAGACTTTAAGGCATGGGCCAAGTGGTACACTTTAGCCCAGTCTTTTGTTTTTACGGCTTGTTGTAATTGTTTTAGTTTTATTGGAGTTTTTTGTAAAAAGAGTTGAATAATATTTTCAATCATCTTGTCATCTCCCATGCTGATTTCTTTTAAATAAGAAAAATCAGTCAACTGGTTTTGTCGGTCACTTTTCTGTCGTTGTTCGGAATGCTTGGAAAGTGATATACACTCTGATAAATTGTAATTCGTAGTTGCTAAACTCATAATTTTCATCTTCAGTTCTTAAAAAATCACCTAAAAAACGACTACTCAACTTTGTATGGCCTAAAGACCGGAGTATTTTTCATAGTGCTATTAGGTATGGAAAATAGTTTTGAAATGAGGTCTTGAGTTTTTAAATGATCAGGCGGAGTTACTTCACTTCAAAACGATCAAAAAAGCGACTCACAGCTATCGGACTTACAGTAAGGGATATTTCCAAAAAGAAACGATCCAAGAGATAAAGTAGGAGGCTATCAGCCGCTTTTTGAATATATCATGGTTTTTGAGTAGTTGAATGGATTGACTCAAAGAGGAAAGTAGTGAATCTATTTGTATTGTTAGTTGAATCAGGTATTTTACATAAAGGATCACTTCAGAATTATCGAGAAGCTCCTCTGTTAAATATTTCGTGTGGCAAGCGGTTTTTTTATTAGATTTAAAACTCTCCTTAAAATTTGTTTTTTTGCTCTTAGAAGTTAAATGATTGTTTGTATTTTTGGTTTCGCATTCTCTATTTACCTTGTTTTTACTAGTTCTTATTTGACGGGCAATGTTTCCAAATTCACAAAATACATGGTCTGTAGGTAAGGTATTTTCCTTGATTTCATCATCATTACCCATTTCAAAGTCTAGATATTTTATCATGATATCATCGGCTTCTGTACCCATAGTAAGTTGTAATTATATTTGTTTTTTGTTGATTAGTTGAATTAACTTTCAATGGTCACCCAGTTATTTGAAAATAATGAAAGACAAGTAAAAAATAGGGCAAAGAGGGTTACCTATAGTTCGTTAGATTATTAAAAAATACAGTGAATGCAAGAATATTCTATCATTGAGAGCATAAAGAACGGAGAAGAAGAAGCTTTAACTCAATTATATATACGGTACCGTACCGAATTTATCGCTTGGATGAATAAGGCATATGGCTGTTCGTCCGAACAAGCCCGGGAAATTTACCAACAAGCCATCATTATCTTTTATGAAAATATTACTACTGGAAAACTAACTGAATTAAAGAGTAGCGAAAAGACGTATTTATTTGCCATAGGAAAAAATAAATTCTTAGAAGAAAGCAAAGCTGCTCAACGATTTACGGATGAAACAGAGGATGTCTTACAGGGACTGACTTATGAAAAAGAAGAGTACAAAGAGGAGGAAGAAAAAGTGTTAGTGGTAGTGGAAGAATGTTTGGGAAAGTTAGGGGATCCTTGTAAAACGCTTTTGGAATTATATTACTATCATAAGAAGTCCATGGCTGAAATATGTGAGCTTTTGCAATATAAAAACCCTGCAACAGCTAAAAATTTGAAATATAAATGTATGAACAGGCTTCGTAAGATTATCGAGCAGGAATCACCAAAATTAACATTTTAAGGTAATGAAATCTCAATACGACCTAGAATTAATCGAAAAGTACTTAGACAATGCACTATCTGCCAAAGAAGTTGAAGAGGTCAATCAGCGCTTAGCTGAAGACGATGAATTCAGACGGTGTGTTGATCAAAGCAGACTGATGATTCATGGAATCCGACGAAATGCCAGAATGCAATTGAGGAGAAAATTGGATGAAATTGAAGAGTCTCTTATTGAAACTGATGAGACCAAAGAAGCAAAAATTATCAGTTTGACTCATTCCAGAATACTGGTTTCCATTGCAGCCGCTGTAACGTTGTTGATTATTAGTACGCTTCTAATTATTAACCTCCCTGAAACACCTCAGAATTTATACGTGCAATATTATCAACCTTATCGCAACATTGTAACTGCGAATGTCAGAGGGGAACTTCAGGAGCTTTCCAAATATGAGTTGGCCTTTACTGCGTATGACAGTGGTAATTACGAGCTTGCAACAAACCTGTTTAAGGAATTACTCGCCAAAGAGGCGACTGCTACTTACTTATTCTACTTGGCAAATTCGTATTTGGCCCTGGAGAAAAATACACAAGCGGCTAAATATTTTGAACAGGTGATTCACCTGAATGAGGATTTTGTAGACCAGGCCAAATGGTATTTGGCCTTGATTGCCTTGAATGAAAAAAATATAGAGGAAGCAAAAAGCCTTCTTAAAGAACTAAAAACCAGCGGTTATAGAAGTGAAGAGGTAACTGAAATTCTAACTAAACTATAATATACATTCTTTTCATTATTTAAACTAAATGAATATGTCAGTACCTGAAGATGAGGACAAAGCAAGAGATGTCCGAGTACCCAATGCTAGTGCCAGTAGCGGCATGTTGAGTGCACAAGATGCCGAATCAACTTCTGATACAGAGTCAGGGGAAGGCGATGGTGAAGAAGATGAAGATAAATCACGGGATGTCCGTTTACCGTAAAGAGTTTTGTATAAAAATCCGGAATTTACTTCCGGATTTTTTTTAATATCTTTTTGGATAACAAACCTAAAGTAATGACTAGCGCAGCAATGACCACCCATTGTAGTAATTGTCGCTGATGCATTTGTTCTTCTGTTACAATACGGGTCATTTTACCCAACGGCACAAAACTAGCCCAGTAGAGAGGATGGGCTTCAAGTGGATCGGAGCTGTTAAGGTAGTTGTTTTTTGCCTGGTAGAGTCCTTCATCTATCGAATGCCCCTCATTGAGCTGTTGGTAAAAATTTGACATGATATCCGCAGTAATGCGGTCGTTAATCTCCCAAAGGCTCATAACTATTGTAGGGCTGCCCGCATAGGTAAAAGCCCTGGCCATACTGTACACCCCTTCTCCTTGGTACAACTTACCTAGCCCCGATTCGCAGGCACTCAGTACAACTAATTGTGCATTCAGGTTCAAATTATAGAGTTCGTAAGGGTGTAGCCTTCCGTCTTCCTCTGAAGTGTGATCATCTCTGAACCGTAATAAGGTGTTTTGATTTTGTTCTTGATCGGCCGATCCATGTAAAGCCAAGTGAATCAAGTCATATTGGGTTGCATGTTTTTTGAAATAATCTTCCGTGGCCGCTTTTCCTTTCAAGTAGTTTCCCGGCAGAATTTGTTGAATGGCATCCAGTTCTCGTGAAGTATTTAATATATCCTGAGTAAGTCCATTGCTTCGCAATATATCGCTCTCTTTGGAAGATGTGGGAGAGGAATAACTTAAAGCCAGCATTTTCAATGCCTGCTTATTGGATTGCCGAAACCTATGGTGTTTTAATAGTTCATAAGAGTAGGCATAACTAATACAGTATTCCTGATGAAGGTATGCTAGGTTTTTGTAATTGATAGCCTTTGTGAGGCTTTCTTGAGAAATGAGTGCATCAAAAGGAAGAAATGCCAAAGGCCCATCCGGGATGATCAAAAGCTTTTGTACTTTCTCTGGGTTACGCTTGAAAGGAAAAATTTGCCGATATAAAGACAGACTTACTTCCGTAAATTGATGAAATTGATCTTGTTGGGATTTTTGAGGAGCCAAAGGCCCTTGTTTGATAAGGGAAATCAGAGAAAGAACACTTTCATATAAAGAATGATTGTTGTCTATCTTTTTGAAGAATATGTCACCATGAGTATCTACTCCTATGGCATACACAGCATTTTTTCCCCAATAATATTCTAAAACAGCAATGTTGTGTTCTTGATGATAAGCTAATAGTTCTGAAAAACGGACACTCCGCTTATGGTAGATGGAACTGTAATAGTTCGGGTAATTTTTTTGTAAAGAATTGGACAGCTTTTCTTGGGAGCGAATGATTTCAAATATTTTGTTTTGGAATGACTGTACTTTGGCTTGATCCGGAGTGGCTTTTTTTTCTTCATCGTGCAGCTTATTTCTGTAGTGAGCGAGTTGGACTTGTAATTTTTTCTCTAGTGAAAATAAACTGTCGGGAAGCCCTGCCTGATTTTTCAATTCTGCTTTTAAAATGGATTCTAACAAAACCCTCGACTTACTTTTTTCAATGAATTGAAATGCAATATTCGTATAGGCTGAATCTTTGGTCTGATTGTACAGTAAATACGCACAATCAATAGCTTGTTCGTATATAGGTTGTATTTTATCCGAAAAATAAAGCTTCGCTCCTTCCTGGATGAATAAGGTGCGGTAGATATCAATAATGGAGTCAGCTAATAACGAAGCTTCAATGGATTGGGTAAGCAACTGAATGGAGTCCTTTTGAGCCAAGTACTTTTTTTTGAGCGTTTTTGCTTTGGCTCCTATGATTTGGTATAAATATAGGTTGGTTTTTGACTTTTCAAGGATATTATGAATTGTGTCGTTTTCAGGTTTTTCCATATCTATCGCTGCCTGGTAATAGTGAACAGCCCGATCATACTCATTTCTGGCCTGATAAAAATTACCGATGTATAATTTGGCTTTACTCGATTCTCTATGCCTTTCTCCGTAAAACTTCAAATTTCCGGAGAGTAGTTTTTTATAATAATAAGCAGCCGAATCATACTGTTCCTTTGCAAGGTGGAGGTCGGCTAGGCCCATGTAGGCGTCAGACAAAACTTTTTGATGTTTTAGCTTTTTGCCAAGCCGCAGTGCAGCATAAAAATGTTGGAGGGCTGAGTCATAGTGCTTTTGCTTTCGCAAGGCATAGCCCAAATTGTTATAATATACAGGAAGTTCCCAACCGATTTTCGATTTGCTGAGTTTGTAAAGTTCAATGGCTTTTTGATAATGAAATGTAGCCTTATCCAGTTGGTTCCTAGTGTTGTAAATATTGGCTAACATTGAATGGCAGTAGTTTGCCCTGGAGCTTGCCGAATCAATTAAAGACAATGCTTTTAAACCATAAAATAAAGCACGGTCCAGATCTCCTTTTCCCCGGTTTGTAGTGGCCAGGTTGTAATAGCTCACAAAGAAATTTCGCGATGAAAGGACATTTTCTGATTGTTGATCTAACTGTTCTTTAATGTTTAAGGATTTGGTGTAAAAGTGATCTGCGTTGTAATAATCGCGCCAATACCAACGGTAAACATCCCCAATTCCATTGTAGCTTTTAGCTACGTCCAAATGTTGCTCCCCAAGCAAATGCAAGCGCATTTGCAAGGCTGTGTTATGGTAATACAGCGCGGAGTCCGGTTGATTGGTATAGTCATAACAGATGCCGAGCAAGTAGTAGGCCGTAGCCACTAAAGGATGTTCTTCTCCCAAATATGTTTTACCATCCCGTACATTGGTGGTCAATTGAATTTTAGCATCGTTAAAATTGCGTGTGAGCCGCAAGCAATCAGTGTATTGATTTAAACAATAGAGGTATCCTTCCCACTCATTTTCTGCCTGGAATTTTTTGGCGTATTGTAAATACAGGTCAGAAGCTTTAAAATAATTTTCAGCTAAAAACAAATCCTCAACCTCTTGGAGTTCGGGGTTTTCATACTGGTAATCGACAAAAGCAGGAGAAGGGTTGTCGGTGCCGGATGCCGGAAGTACTTCTTGTTGGCTAACCAGTTGAGCAAACAAATGTATATTGCCAATGAATATCAGGACAACGCAAAAAATTAAAGGTAAAGGTTTTCTCATGTAATTTAAAGCTTCTTACTTTAAGACATCTATACAAATCTCTACTTTAATTTTTTATATTCAAATGTATCCAAAAAATTAAGTATTCCTCAATGAGGGTTTACGGCTGACAATACTCCGGATTTCAAAGAGAAAATCAAGAGAAATTACCTCAGGTAAAAAGGATGAATGAAATAGAAGCAAGGATTTTGGCCTACTTAATCAATATGCCGAGTAATATGTGCCTTTTGAAAAGGGCCGGCAGGGATAAATGGCTGGTTGTCTGGTTGCTGGCTACTGGAGCCCCTTCGGAATTCTCTTTGAAGGCAGAAGAACTTTTACAGCACTGGGAAGACTTTGCTTTTGGAGGGTTAGGGGGGGTAACCGCAGAGGTACTTACTTGTACACGGTTTGCCTTGCCTAAATAGAATTCATTCATAATTTCATTTTCCGCCATAAAAGATAAAGCACTAAGCAAGCATAACACAAAAATTGTTTTGATGTAGTAAGGCCTTTTCATGGGTTAAAATGTCAAGTGAAATATCCGGAATGAAAGATACGAGAAAGTTTGTCCTCAGAAAAGTAAATTGGAGTTAATTGTTAAAATGTGGTGGTGAAATGAACTTTTTGTGAATTGGTTTTTTGTAGGCAGAAGGAATTTGTATTTGCATTAGAATTTCTAGTTTTTTGATTGTATATTCTCACTTTACTAACAAACTCAATTAACATGGAATTTTTGGATCAAGATTTAAAACAATTTGAAAGTAGAGGAATTAGCCTAACCACTGTAGAAGCTCAGATTAAGTGTTTTCAAAAGGGCTTTCCATATATGAAAGTAACCCGGCCGGCCACTCTCGGTGACGGTATCCTGAACCTGGATGAAGATCAACTGGATGACTATATTGCTGCTTATGAACAAGCCCTTACACATAAATCGGTTCTGAAATTTGTACCCGCATCTGGTGCGGCTAGCCGTATGTTTAAGGCTTTATTTGAATGTATGGAGTCTTATCAAAATACGGAGGAGGATTATGCAAAACTCAAAGGCAACCAGGGACCTCAATCGCTGTACACCTTTTTTAAGCAATTGGAAGATTTTGCATTTTTTGAAGACCTCAAAACAGTGTTCCGGCAAAATGAAGGAATGGAGTTGGAGGAGGCTCTCTTAAAAAGAAAATATGTCTCAATTTTGACTTCTCTGTTAACTGAGAAAGGTTTGAATTACGGTGCCTTGCCCAAAGGCTTGTTGAAGTTTCATTCATACTCTTCCGAATCCCGGACTCCGGTAGAAGAACACTTGGTGGAAGGAGCGAATTATGCCAAGGGAAAGAATGCCCAGGTTCAGTTACATTTTACCGTGTCTTTAGAACATGAAGAGGGCTTTCAGGCGTTGCTTGATGAAGTTCGTCAGCAGTACGAAACAGCATTTGATGTTAAGTATCGGATTTCCTTTTCCCATCAAAAACCGTCTACGGATACTCTTGCCGTGGACTTGCAGAATCAGCCGTTTCGATTGGCCGATAATTCTATCTTCTTCCGGCCCGGAGGGCATGGGGCCTTGATTGAAAATTTGGCAGAAGTAAACGCTGATTACGTATTTATTAAAAACATCGATAATGTGGTGCCCGACCGCTTGAAAGAGATTACTTATAAGTATAAAAAAGCTTTGGGAGGAGTATTGGTGTCTTACCAAGAGCGGATTTTTGCCTATTTGAATAAGTTGGAGCAAATGGAAAACGGGGAAAATGAGGGGTTACTAGCAGAAATTTTAACCTTTTTGGAAGACGAACTGAATATAAGGCGCCCTGCCGGAGAAAGTTTGCAAACAGGCTTAGAACAACTGGAATATTGCAAAGCTAAGCTAAACCGGCCCATAAGAGTTTGCGGAATGGTGAAAAATGAAGGTGAGCCGGGAGGAGGCCCTTTCTGGGCTATTAATGCCGACCAAACGGAAAGTCTACAAATTGTGGAAAGTGCCCAATTGGATATGGACCAGACCGCCGTTCAGCATATCGTAAAGAAAGCGACACATTTCAACCCGGTGGACCTTGTGTGTGCCATCAAAGATTACCAAGGAAAATCCTTTGATTTAGGGCAGTATATTGATCCCCAAACAGGTTTTATTTCCCATAAATCAAAAGATGGAAGAGCCTTGAAAGCATTGGAATTGCCAGGCTTGTGGAATGGGGCAATGTCTGATTGGATCACTTTGTTTGTAGAGGTGCCGATTATTACATTTAACCCGGTCAAAACAGTGAATGACTTGTTAAGAGAGACGCATCAATAGTTTCTGGCCGGGAGCCGGAATGTTTTCGTATTGGCTTGTGTACTACTGCAAAAAATAGCGTAAACGATTCTGATACTTAAAAAATGTCTGGGGAGTGCGACAGTTGTCTAACTCCCCGGAGTGTTTTTAATCCCCAGTTTTTGACAGAGACTTTCAATCTGTTGGGTCAAACCTTTCTGGTGAGGTACGATGCCCTTGAGTTCTTGCAAAGTAGCTAATGCCATCTTCTCAGCGCCCAATTCCATATAGATGGTTGCCAACCCGGAGATGGCCCCAAAATGACGGGGTTCTAAAGCCAGTGTCCGGCAAATATCCCAAATGGATGCTTTAAAGCTGCCTCTCAAGTAATATGCCGTGGCCCTTTTATTCCAACCTTCGGCATAATCCGGAAAGTATTCAACTACTTCGGTGAAAATTTTGATGGCGTCATTATAGGCCTCCATTGCCAGTTGCTCTGAGCCGTATTTCATCAATTGATTGATATCCGGAGAGCCTGTTTGCATCCATATCTCCCAGATTTGCTTTTGTAGATCGTCTATGGAAGTCTGTGATTCTGCAACTTGCAATTGTTCAAATAGTTGATTCAATTCTTCCCGTTGATTACTTTTACTCATTCTTCAAAGGATTTTTCTGCTAAACTTTTGTGTTTGCTTTTTGTGACTAACCTGTCTTTCAAAAAGGATAGTTTCTTTGGTTTAGTTCGAGTTATTGGATGCTGCGTTGGGCAAAGTAAATAACAAGTTCATTGTATTGAATGGTTATTATAAGAAACAAATTTTTGACTTCTTTGTTAGATTTATTTTTTTCAATTACTGTGTTTGTAAAAAAGAAAAGGATTGAAAAGTACTTCATATTTTCAATTCTTTTTAGGTATAGTTACCAAATTCAAAATCCTTGTAAGGGTCGGTAACGGTTTGAATTCGAGCTTTTTTTATTATTACTATTTCCTCTGTTTTGCATGAGGTGAAAAAAAGAAATATTGAATTGCCTTGATAGAACTATATTGAGTTGAAAAAATGAAAAGCATGGTGCTTATTGATCTAGTTTTTCTCTCAAAAGAGCAATCAATTCGTCTTTATCCGCAAGTTGATCTTTTAATAATTGAACCTCCTCTTTCAGCGCATTGACTTGGTTTTGAAGTTCCGAATGAGGATTGTCATTTGACTTGTACTTACGGAGAATATGTAAATATTCATCCACTTTGGAAGAGTCTTTATTGGGATCTGATTTCCAGATTAGTCCCTCTGCCACCCCCATAAAAAAGGCGGTAGCGATCTCACTGAAATTTTCTTTTGGATTTGCCATAATAAATGTCAGAGCTATATTAGAAATGAAGTGGTTTACACGTATGGTTTTTGACCGAAAATGGAATCAAAACCGGCTCATCAAGGCACTTTTTGAAGAGAATAGCCAAAAAGCTATTGTCGAAAAAAGTAACACAGAGGAGGCGTTTTTGAAACATTTTTCAGGAAAAGAAAAAGTTTAATTCACTTCAATAACAATTTCTTTAGGATGTAAAATCCATTGCTGGTACCAAAGGGGGTAAATATGTTATTCTACAAAGGGGTTGCCGGCATTGGATTGGTTACTATCAAATACCCGGATGGCGATCACTTGTGCCTCAGCAGTTATTTCTCCCTCTGCATACACGTTACACTTCATGGTTGTTTTCTTCCCTTTTACCTCTTCCACCACGGCTCTGAGCTCTATGGGTTTGTTGTTAGGGGTCGGTCTAAGATATTTCACCGTTATGGTTCCGGTAGCGTACCGGTACACCGGGTTTGAGTCCAATGAACGGTTTTCAATTTTGTATGCATAAGCCATGGCCGAACACATACAATGGCAGTCGATGAGTGTGGCTAAAATCCCTCCGTTCAGCAAATTGGCCCATCCGTGGTATTTTTCTTCGGAACTCCATCGGCACACGGCTTCTTCTCCTTCCCAGTAACTTTTTATTTGTAAACCCTCCGGATTGTTATTTCCACAACCGAAACATACATTCCCAGGCATAAAATCCTGAAAGTAGATTTTTTCCTCTGTCGTCATAAAGATTAGTAGTCTGTTTTTATGTGTTTGGACAAAATTGACTAATAAGCGCCTGTGCTCCTTTTGCTTCATTGAATATTTAAACTTATGAATAGCAGGACACAGAAGTATCAAAATAAAAAAAACTAATGACTTGACAGGCAAATCATTAGTTTTTCTTATGTCGTAAGAACGTTTTATTTATTTTCTTACTTAGATTCTTTTACAATTTCCAACAATTCGATCTCAAAGATCAGGGTCGCATTGGCAGGGATAGGTCCTCCCGGACGTACATTTGTACTATATGCCAATTCGGTAGGAATGAATACTTTCCATTTAGAACCTACAGACATCAATTGCAATATTTCAGTCCATCCTTTGATTACTTGAGTCACTCCGAAAGTAGCCGGTTCACCTCTTTCTACGGAACTGTCAAAAACGGTACCGTCAATCAAAGTACCATGATAGTGTACTTTTACTTTGTCTTCCGTAGTCGGTTTTTCTCCATTGCCTTCGTTCAAGACTTGATATTGTAAACCATTCTCCAAACTTACAATTCCTTCGATTTTGGCATTTTCTTCCAAAAACTTTTGTCCTTTTTCCAGGTTCTCTTGGTTGTCTTTATTTTGCTTTGCCATCATATAGGTTTGGATGTTTTGTCCGGCTTCCTCTTGACTACATAGCAATTCTTTATCTGCAAGAACATCTTGGATGGCTTTTGATATAATTTCAGTATCCAAGTCGTCTTTTAAACCCGAAGACTTAAGACCACTACCAATGTTGACACCGATACTATAGCTGATTTTTTGCTTTTCTTCATTCATGTCTACACTAATATCCTCGGCACTTTGATTTTGCTTACATGACCATGCCGTTGTAGCAAGTGCAATAAAGATAAAAAACCGTTTTGGAAATCTTACCATGGTGATTTTTGAATTAATCAGATTTTAGAATTCGTTTAAAAATGCAAATTAACTTAAAATGTAGAAAAAGTAAGGAACTCAGAAGATTTTATCTTTTATTAAGAAATTGAGAAAGTGTATTGATAGGCACTCTGTATTGCTTGAAGTTCCCTCTTCGCTTTTTCAGGAAAATTACTGATTTTTCGTTTCGACTGCCAAGGATTCTACTTTTTCCAATAGGGAATCCAAGGCCTCTCGATTAAAAACAGTGCCTCTCATAATAACGGTTTGAATGTCCCGGGTGGCTTTGATATCGTGCAAGGGGTTGGTATTCAATATCAAAATATCCGCAGACTTTCCCTTTTCAATACTTCCATATCGATCCGAGTTGCCAAAGTAGCGGGTTCCATTGATGGTTGCAGCCTGTAATGCTTGTAAAGGTGTGAGCCCTGCATTTACATACAGCTCAATTTCAGTATGTAAGCCTATTCCGGGATATACATAGGAGTTGAGAAAGCCCGCATCCGTTCCGGCAATGATGTTTACTCCGGCCTTTTGTAACAATGGTAAGAGGGCACTGGTTTTGGCATATTGCTCCCTGCGTTTGTCAAAATCTTCTCGGGTGGCTCCTTCCAGACTTTTTACTCTTCCTGCATAGGTTTTGATAAGGCCGCCTCCCAAATATTTCAGGTAATCGTCCTGAGTGGGATTGTGCTTGTCCCAATTGGCAAAGGTATAAGTCATATTTATGGTAGGGACTACAGCTGTTTGGTTTTCTGCCAGTTTACGGTAGACATTTAAAGCATATTCTTTATCAAAACTTTCATTGATCTCCTCCCGGGCTACCCAGAAAGATAGCTTTTTAGCAGCGTATAAATCTGAGATTTCTTTGTCGCGCTTCGAGCCGGCTTTCAAGAGGTACGATAAATGTTCTACAGAGCTTAAACCGGCATCCGACAGCTCTCCCAAGGGTACGGAAAACGGAATATGACCGGATACTGGGAGATGACGCTTCCGGGCTTCTTTGACCGCTGTTACAAATAACTCGGGGCTTAAGGTATTGTCCGTGATTTTTACAAAATCTACTTGAATTTTTTCCAATGAATCCATTGCCTGGAGCATTTCTTCTTCCGTTCCTACTTCCAAGTCGCCAGGCCATACGGAGTTGATTCCTTCGATTTTAGGACCTGCGGTAAATACTTTTGGCCCTAATAGCTTTCCTTGGTTGATGGCTTTGCGCCATTCGAGTACGCTGGGGCTGATGTCTGCTGCGGCATCGCGTACAGCCGTAATGCCATGTGCAACATACAGAGGAAGGAGGTTTTTGTTTTCTTGTATCAAGGTATCATCTCCAAAGTGCACGTGCATGTCCCAAAGGCCGGGGATAAGGAATTTTCCGGGAGCGGTTATTACTTCTTTTGCCTGATAGGTATTCGCTTCAGAAGCATTAATAATTGCCTGAATTGTGTCAGCACTAATTACCAACGCTCTCTCTTGTATCAGTTCTCCCGATTTAACATCAACTATAGTAGCTCCGGTAATCAAGAGATCTACTGAGGTCTTTTTTTCCGGTTGGCAGGCCAAAAGCAACCAACAAGCAAAGAAGGTGTACAATAATCTTTTCATTTTTGAAAATAGTAGTTGTATATGAATTTTTATCAACAGACTAAAGTATATGAAAAAATCTAATTTAATCCTTTCTTGTGAGGTTCCGGGCAAAGTTTGTAGATAAGTACAAGGGTAAATATAAGTTGTTATCGGTATAAATATTTCCCTATATTTTTTGATTTTAAAAAAAATAATGTTAATTAAAGTCTCTTCTTTCACTAGCGAATGAAATCAATTCCTCATTAGGATTCTCAACATTCAATACCTACTCGTGAACTTCATAGTACGACTAACCTTCAATGGATAAAGTGTATTAAATCTCCTTTGAAGAGTGACTTTCTATGTTTGAATTTTACTACTTCACCATTTGATTTTAATGGATATGGTCTGTTCCTTGAATTTGTCTCAATGCATAAGCAAAATCTTGCTGGGAGTTTGTTTCGGCACTTTTATTATTCAAACAGGGTACGCCCAACTCAAACCCGAATGGAATGAATACAAAGAAGCTCAGGGGCTGGCCTCTAATTACATTTATAAAATGAAAGAAGGCCGGAACGGGGCCTTATGGCTGGCTACCGAAAATGGCTTGGTAAAATTTGACGGTTATCGTTCTGTCGTAATTCCGGAACTTAAAGATAGCTTGGACCGGCCTGTTCCGGTTTACGGAATGCATTTTATGCCGAATCGGCAATTGTGGCTAGGAACTAAAAACGGACTGAAAATCTATGACCTCTTAAATCAAGAAGTTTGGGATGCTATTCTACCTACCGCTCCCGTTGGCGATATTGTTTACTTGGGGAATCAAAAAGCGCTAGCCCGATATTCTAAGGGCTTGTATTTTATTGAATTGGACGAGGCTTTTCATCCGGTGGGTTATCAGGTGATTGATCTTGCGTTTTTTACCAAAATCCAAAAGGAAATTACACTCAAAGCATTGTATGTGGCGAAAGAGGAGGTTTTTTTGTCGTTGAATGGTTATGGCGTAATCAAAGGAAAATTGGCGGATTTGGGGCAATGGGAAAAATTCGAACTCATTACCAAATCCATGGCTTCAGAAGTCCATCCGTTTCTTTACGGCTATACGATTAGCCCTTTACCTGCAGACCGGCTCTTGATCAATTTCGCTCAGGAAGGATTGTTTATATATGATGTCCTTTCGGAGAAACTGGAAAAGGTGCCGGGACTTAATTGTTTTGACGATCCCGGTCTTGGCTATATTTCAGCAGTCTATTATCACCAAGGTAATCTATACTTTTCTGCCATTGGCAAAGGCTTGTGCCGTAAGTCGCTGACAGACCCCTCTCATCCCATTGAACGGATTAGCTTTGAAGCCATCCCACAGTTTAATTTTATGGATGATATCATTTCCAGCATTTATGTGCGGGGAAACATGCTTTGGATAGGTACTTTGGGTGATGGTTTGAAAAATGCAGCATTACAACCCAAAGGACTTTCAGTCATTCCTTTACAAAGTCATATAGGGCAACGAACCAGTATTTATAGTGTAAAAGCTGATCAGCAAGGAGCCCTTTTGGTAGGTAGTTTTGGAAAGGGTGTATTATTATTGGATTCATTGCACAAGGAAGATGTGCATATCGAAACCATCAACCAAGCTCATAACCGTTTACTATTGCCATCCGACAGCATTAGCGAATTTCACTTTGACCAAAAGGGAAATTTTTGGATCGGTACGTATAAAGGAGTCTGCTTTTATACAAGAGAACAATACCAGCAATTAAAAAAAGGGGCTGTGATTCGTCCGAAAATATACTCGTCTCAAAGTGGCTTGTCTTCCGAATTAGTGAATGATCTTTTTGAGGATGCCAGTGGCAATATGTATTTCACTACATATGCAGGGTTGAATTTTTTAAACCTTCAAAATGATCAAATAAGCAATGCCTGGAATGACAAAACCAAGGCGTATTTTCCTAAAGTACCTTTGTATTACGGAGAGTTTTTAAGGGACAGTAGTATGGTGTTGTTTAGTCACTGGCTGAATGCCATGTTGCGGAAGGATAGTTTGGTTAGTCTCGGTCCCATCTTTCCGGATACTTATGATGTTTATATTTTTCATTCGGTGAGTGAGAAAAACATTTCTTGGTTGGCTACTAACAAAGGACTGTATAAATACGATCATCATACGCAAACCACGGTCGACTTTGCTGCAAAAGCGTTTTTCAGAAACAAAAAAATCAATGCCATTACTTGCGATCAAACCGGAACGTTGTGGATGGGGACCAATCAAGGCATCTTTTCCTTTCAGCCGGCTACCGGGGCCACCGAGCAGTACAAAGTGCCGGGAACCAAGGGCTGGCCTTTCATTCACTATGGAGCGGTAAGCAGCGATGCGGAGGGCAATGTCTATTTCGGAAGTAACAAAGGGGTGATTCGAATTAATACGCAAGAATTGACTCAGAGTGCTTCTGCCTGCTTGGCTACTTGCCGTATTCTTATTTCCGGTATTCTAATTAATGAAGTTCCGCTTAATCAGGAGCAGCTTCTTTTGGAACCGGGAACAGTTCCTCTGAAAGTAAAGGACCAGGATGTGGTCAATATATTGTTGGGTTTTCCCATTCATCACCTTCAAGATAATTTACGGTTTGAATATTCTCTGGATAAGAAAACCTGGTATTCTCTTGACCCGGCATATCCTCATGTACTGTTGTATCACTTGAAGCCCGGTACGTATGATTTGCAATTACGGGCTGTAAAATACGGAAAACCTATTACCAACACGCATCTTCCTTTGCAAGTATTAGGGCCTTGGTATTTGCGTTGGTGGGCTTGTATGGTTTATCTTCTGTGTCTTGGTTTGCTTGTTGCATTTTACTTTCGCTACCGCATGCAAAAAGTGCATTTGCAACAGCAATTAATTTTGGAACAATTGGCCTTGGAGCATCAAAAGAAAATCAATACGGTAAAACTGGATTTTATCGCACATGTCTCTCATGAATTGCGTACACCACTGACCTTGATTCTCAATGATATAGAGCGAATGTACCGGACAAGTGGCGAGAATGTGAACGAATACCTCTCTAAAATTCGAAAAAACACCCTTCGTTTGAAAAAGCTGGCCAATGAGTTGATTGATGTTAGAAAAGAAGGAAAAGCCCCGGGGAAATTTTTGGTGGGAGAATATGAACTTTTGGGTTTTGTAGAAGAAACAATGGAGATGTTCCGGTCCGTAGCCGATAAAAACCAAATTCACTTTTACTTTCACACCTCCCTTTCCAAGGTTTTGATTTGGTTTAATAAAGACCAATTGGAAAAAGTACTTTTTAATTTGTTGTCCAATGCTTTTAAATATACTCCGGCTAAGGGACTCATTGAAGTTTCTATAGAAGAGTTCCGGAGTGAAGGAGGGAAGGAGGGAGTCCGGGTTTTGGTAAAAGACTCCGGCATTGGCATTGCACCGTCCAATTTGGATCAGTTATTTGAACGCAATTATTCCCGTTCATCTCTACATAAAAACGGCTTCGAAAATACAGGCATCGGCTTACATTTGTGCAAGCAATTGATGGAGCTTCACAAAGGAAGCATTCAAGTAGAAAGTACTCAGGGGAAAGGATCGACTTTTATGTTGACTTTATATAAAGGTGTGGGGCATTTCGAGCAAGAGCAATTATTGTTACAACCGGGGGCGCTGGATAATCACACCGCTGCAAATGGATACGGTATACCCCTGGCACAGGCATTGGAAGCAACGGTTTTGGTAGTGGAAGACCATGTTGAAATTCGCGAATATATAGTGGAAATTCTGTCCCCGCAATACCATACTCTACAGGCTAAATCAGGGGTAGATGGGTTTACCTTGGCAAAAACCAAATTTCCGGATTTGATTATTACGGATTTGGCCATGCCCGGAAAGGATGGGCATGCTTTAGTACAAAGTATCCGGAAAGATGAAGAAATCAGTCATACCCCTATCATTATGTTAACGGCCTTTGGCTCCGACCAACAAAGGGTTGAATTGTTGCAAGCGGGTATCGACAGTTTTTTGATCAAACCGTTTGACAAAGAAGTATTGCTGGCTACCATACAAAACTTGTTACAATCCCGGGCACGAATCAAAGCGTTGTTTTCAGAACCTTCCTCAAATATTGAAGAATTAGCCAAACAATCACCTGATTCCGAACTGATCAAACGTGCCATTGGGGTTGTGAACCGGCATATGGACGACCCCTATTTTGATGTGAGTGAGCTTTCTAAAAAATTGAATGTCAGCCGGTCTTTGTTGTATATGAAATTTTCTACGCTCACGGATTATTCTCCCAAAGAATTTATTCAAATATTACGGGTGCGGAAAGGAGCACGTTTGCTACGGACCGGACAGTACAATATTACCGAAGCAAGCGATGAGGTAGGGTATAATAGTGGTAAAATGTTCCGGAAATATTTTAAAGCCTATTTTGGTATTTCTCCTTCCGAATATCTCCGGCATCAAAAACAACAATTGAATTAGATCTAATGTAGAGTATTTGAATCAATGAGTGAAATGGCCAATTAGCGTGAGAGATTAATGAGAGAGAAACCTCGGTTCAACAGTTCAAATTGCCGGGCTTTGGAAGCTCTCTCAACACCTGTTTGTCTTTTCGGCTAAGGATTTTCAAAAATTTACTTCCTCCCCTTCACTAAAAGAGAGGTGGTTTTGCTCCATCCATTCACCCATTCCAAGGTTTCATCCAAACCGTACTTTCTTCTCATAAGTTACCTTTTAGATTCTTCCCGGTCAGGGGGAAGTTGCGTCAGTGTGCGATAGATGAATACCTTCGTATCAACTGTAAAATCCAAATGGATATAGGGAATTGTGAAATTTTCCATTGTACAAATGAGCCCCTTTTTGTACAAAAGAACCCTTTATTGAACAAATAGGCCGCTTTTTCATAGACACCCGCCTCATATTTTTATTTCTGAAGCCGGATTTTGCGATCATATTTTTTAACTATTTAAAACTACATAGACCAATGAAAAAGAAGTTTACCCACTGGATGATTCTAGGGTGTTTGTTGGCTTGTTCCTGGGCCTTTGCCCAGGAAGATACCCCCTATGAAAAGAAGGGGTTGTTTCAGTATTTTACGGAATATACTGAAGGTGGTGCTCCGGCATTTATCAGTCCGGAAGCATTTATGGCACAACACTTTGCAGCAACTACGAAGTACGGAGTGGAGGTGTTGGATGCGGAAACCGATGAGTTGGGGGTCACTCACTACCGTTTACAACAAGTGTTAAATCAGGTACCCATCGCCCGTTCTATGATGATAGTGCATGTGAAAGATGGCAAAGTATTAAAGGTGAACGGCGAGTGGTTTCGCGACTTACCGAAGCTTAACAATAAACCTGTATTGGCAGAGGGTGCTGCATTACAACAGGCTCTGACAAAGGTGAAAGCTAAAACCTACATTTGGGAAACCAAAATGGCTAAAGAACATGTGGCGGGATTACGGGCAAATGACGGAGTGGTAGATGTTACCAAGCCGAAAGGCAAATTGGTATACATTTCGGAAGGAAACGAACCCAATGCTCATCAACTCAAATTGGCATTTAAATTTGAAGTGTTTGCGGTAGATCCGTTTATCAAAGAAGATGTATATGTGGATGCCGGCACCGGTCAGGTGTTGTTTAAAGAATCTAAAATTCACAAGGCCAATACACCGGGTACGGCCAGCACAGGGTACTATGGGTCTCGCTCTATCACTGTAGACCAAAGCGGAGGCTATTATTATGCCCGGCAGACAGGAACGCGTTATATCGAATTGTACAATATGAACGGCGCGACAGTACCTCAAAACGGCTCGCGGCCTAATGGGAGCACCGTGTCCAGTACTTCTTCTACTTTTTCGGGCTCAGGCAATGCAAGGTATTATATAGATGCTTATTGGGGAGCGGAAGTGACCTTGGATTTTTATAAAGAAAAATTCAACAGAAACAGTTATAACAATGCCGGGGGGAAAATCGAGATCTTTGTCAACGGTTCCGGGTCTATTGCCAATAACAATGCCTTTTGGTTTGGCTCTTTTGCCTATTTTGGCAATAGCACCAGCGGAACGCCTTTTACCTCCTTGGATGTCGTATCGCATGAAATTACCCATGGTGTTACAGGAAACTCAGCCCGTTTGGTCTATCGAGGAGAATCCGGTGCCCTGAACGAATCATTTAGCGATATTTTTGGCTCTTATGCAGAGCATTACGCAGGGGTAGGCGATAAATGGACGATGGGAGAGTACATATCGTTTCAGCGCTCTATGAGCAATCCGAATGCTCACCGGCAGCCGGATACCTATCAAGGTACTTATTGGGTCAATCCTTCTTCCGGACAAGACAATGGGGGAGTACATACCAACAGTGGTGTGATGAACTATTGGTTTTACTTGACATCCGAAGGAGGCAGTGGAAGAAACGACCGGGGAAATACATTTTCCGTAAGTGGCGTAGGCATTGAAAAGGCTGCCCAAATTGCTTATCGTGCTTTGACCCGTTATCTGACCGCTAATTCCGGATATTCCGCAGCGCGTACGGCTGTAATCAATGCTGCCCGTGATTTGTACGGAACCGGCTCTTGCGAAGAGGCGGCAGCTACGGATGCTATGTATGCAGTAGGTGTGGGTAGTGCGTTTAGTGGTAACTGTAGCGGTCAATCTTGTGATGCCGTTACCGGATTGAGCGTTTCTCAAGTAAGTACAAATGCTGCCACCGTCGGTTGGAATGCCGTATCAGGGGTGAGCAGTTATACCTTGGAGTATAAAGAGGCTTCTGCAGGAAATTATACCAGCCTGACGGTGAACGGAAGTAGCCGTAACTTAACAGGTTTGACTCCGGGAACTACCTATCAGATACGTGTAAAATATACTTGTACCAATGGCTCTGAAGCCGATTATGCTACAACAAGTTTTACCACCCAACAAGACAATCAGGACTGTAATGCGTTAACCGGGCTATCGGTAGGCAATATTGGGGAGAGCTCTGCGGTAGTCAGTTGGAATGCGGTAAGTGGTGTGTCAAGTTATTCAGTAGAATATAAGGTGAGCCAATCAGGCAGTTATACCACTGTCAATGCCAATAGTAATTCGGTGACTCTTTCCGGATTAACGGCGAGTACGGGTTATGATGTCCGGGTACGGTACACGTGTAGTAATGGCGAAACGGCTCCTTATGTGTCTACTACCTTTACTACTTCAGGCGGCACTACCGGTTGTGACGGCATTCCTGAGTGGTCAGCCAGTGAATACTATTACACCGGAGACCGGGTGGCTTATAACAACAGCATCTACGAAGCAAAATATTTTATATTCTACTATCCTCCTACAGACACAAGGTACTGGGCGAAGGTAGGCGATTGCGGGGGCAATTCCTCTTGTAGTGCCGTGACAGGGCTACAAGCTACGAACATTACCGGTACCTCTGCACAGATTTCCTGGAATGGGGTGCCTGGTGTATCTACGTACAACTTTGAATATAGAGTCGGGAATGGAAACTTTGTTTCGGAAACGGTGACTGGCAATAGCGAACCATTTACCGGACTTACTTCGGGAACGTCTTATACCGTGCGGATTAATTATACTTGTTCTAACGGACAAACTGCTGACTATGCTTCGGTAACCTTTACTGCCGGTAATGGTAACTCAGGTGGAAACTGTGCCAATGTGCCGGAGTATGTCAGCGGAAATATCTATCAACAAGGAGACAGAGTGGTTTACCAAGGAAGCTTGTACGAAGCCCAAATTGATGGAATCTACTGGGAGCCTATCCACGGTTGGTGGACGAATTTGGGTGCTTGTTCCGGTGGGGTGAATGCCTTTCTAGAAAAAAATGCGCAAGATGTTTTGAGTGTGTATCCCAACCCTGCCACTAGCAAATTGACAGTGCGTATGCAAAACCCTGAAAATCAAAAATCGGCCTATATACGCTTGGTAAATACGGTAGGAGCTATTCTGTATACGAATCAAATATCCTTGAACCCGGGAAATAACGAGTTTGAATTGAACCTTGACTCTGTACCCGCCGGGATTTACATCCTTTCAATAAACAACACATCTAAAAGAGTGATTGTCAGGGATTGATCTTCATTCTTTCATTATCATTCATTTATCATCTATGTTGAGTTACCGGCCCTGTTCCATTTTGGAGCAGGGCCTTTTGTTTTGTTTCTCAACAAAAAACTGCCCTTCTCAAGGCAGCTTATCTTTTTACTTTACTTTCCATATATAGATGGATTTGTATTGGTCATTGATCCATTTATAAAGTTCCACTTTTACGTTTTGTTTGAGTGCCGAAGCTTTGCTCTTGGCTTTGGCCATCAAGGTGTTCATGTAATCTTCTATTTGCACATCACTTAATTCATCTTCCTCAAAGTAAGCCTGACTACTGAGCGTATATTTATAGGTTTTCATGATTAGGAATGTTAGAGGTGAATATTTGTGATAGTATGATTACAAAGCTTAGGCATAAAAAGTTGATCCTTCGTTGTTAACAACTGTTAAGTGTCTGTCTATAAAGGCGAGAAAGAAAAAAAGCCAATCGGCCTTTGTACGGGCGGATTGGCTTTTGGGCAAGCGTAATTTTTTCCGAATCTATTCGATGATTTTGAATTGGTTTTTCCACATCATCGATTCCACGGGCTTCTGTGTCCGTTCGATATATTTGGCGGATTTTTTCTTGTTGTAAAAATTCGTGATATTCCCTTCCACGGCAAAGTAAATCAACTGGCCAATAGGCATGCCCCGGTAGATGCGTACTTTCTGCGAAACCGAAATTTCCAAGGTCCAAGTATTGCAAAATCCTACATCTCCTTTACCGGCAGTCGCGTGAATATCGATGCCCAAACGGCCTACGCTTGACTTTCCCTCCAAAAAGGGAACATGGGCATGGGTCTCGGTGTATTCCATTGTCACACCCAGGTAAAGCGTGTTGGGTTGTAATACAAAGCCCTCTTCAGGAATTTCAAACACCTCTATTTGATTGTGCTCACGGGCATCCAGCACTTCATCTTTATACGTTGCCAGGTATTTACCCAAATGCACATCATAGGAGTTGGTTCCTAAACTCTCCGGGTCAAACGGTTCTATGACAATCGTCCCCTTCTCAATTTCTTGTAAAATTTGCTGATCTGACAGAATCATGCTTCTCTGCTATCTAAATAGTTGGAATAGAGTATTCCGTGAAAAATTTTCGCTAAATAATAAAAAAATCAGCACTATCCGGTCTTTATGTTTAATTAAATCCACAGTGAAGCGCGAAATCTTTATGTATCTTTTCTATAAATGTACAAATGGTCGTTCAGGAGTTGTTCCTGTTGAACCAAACAGCCCATAGGGTGGGGGGCCGGAATTCCACTGCCAAAAGTAGTTTTGCTTTTAAATACACGCAACTCATCCCACAATCCGGCCTGAAGAAAACTATGCAATACGGCACTTCCTCCTTCTACAATCAATGACTGGATGGGGTAATCACGCAAGCCTTGAATCAGTTGGCGGGGATCATGGCAGTCGGCAAGTTGAATATATTCTAACTGATCCTGTTTTTCTGTTTTTTGTTCGTTAAAACAAAGGGTCAGTTGACTTCCGTCAAATAAATGTAATTCCTTGTTGAGTTGTAAAGTCCGGTCAATCACAATCCGGATGGGGTTTCGTCCGGTCCAGGAACGCACATTGAGTTTAGGGTCATCGTATTTGGCTGTATTGCCACCTACCAAAATCGCATCTTCCTCTGAGCGCCAGCGATGTACCAATTTTCGCGAATACCAATCGCTGATCCATTTGGAATCGTAGTTGTCACGGGCAATGAATCCATCGGCCGTTTCCGCCCATTTTAGAATAATATAGGGCCGCTTTTGGAGAATTTGAGTAAAAAAGCGTTTGTTCAATTCTTGTGCTTCTTTCTCATGAACTCCTGTATACACTTCAACGCCTGCTTCTGTTAACTTTTTCAAGCCCCTTCCGGCTACTTGTGGGTTGGGGTCGGTTGTTGCCACTACGACCTTGGGAATTTTATGTTGAATGATCAGGTCGGCACACGGTGGGGTTTTTCCGAAGTGGCTGCACGGTTCTAACGTTACATACAGAGTGCTTTCTTTCAGTTTTTCGGGTTCCCGTACTGATCGAACGGCATTTACTTCCGCATGGGCTTCTCCATATTTTTTATGATAGCCTTCACCGATGATTTGACCTTCGTAGACAATGACACAGCCTACCATAGGGTTGGGGGATACTTTGCCTCGTCCATACCTGGCCAATTCCAAAGCCCGCTGCATAAAAATTTCTTCGTATTCCATAGGATATTTACTATTTCCGGATAAAGACACGATGCTATATTTTCCTTTGAATCAGCCTGGATAAGGCTTGAAAATCTGCGGATTAAGGCTATCTGAGAACTCCCTCCTGTTTTCAAGTATGAATTCTCATCAGCTGTGATGGATCCCTGATAACTGCCTTCTATTGGCTGATTCCTGTTTGCTTTTATTTATATTTGTGCCTGATGGCAAAGTTAAAAATTTTAAACAGTAAGTTACTGGACATTATGATCAGCCGCTTGTGTCAACAACTGGTTGAAAATCATGATGATTTCCAAGAGACCGTGCTTCTGGGCATGCAGCCTAAAGGAATTTATTTGGCTGAGCGTATCAAGCAACGTTTGAAAGAAATCACCGGGACCGAGTTGCCCTTAGGGCATTTGGATACCACTTTTTTCCGGGATGATTTCAGACGAAGGAGCGAACCTTTAAAGCCAAATGCCACTCACGTTCCTTTTATCATCGAAAATAAAAAAGTTGTATTGATTGATGACGTATTGTTCACCGGAAGATCAGTGCGCGCGGCAATTGATGCCATGTTGGCTTTTGGCAGGCCTTCATGTATAGAACTATTGGTATTGATTGACCGGAAGTACAGCCGGGATTTACCAATAGAACCTCATTATGTCGGAAAATCGGTCAACACCATTCAATCGCAACGTGTGCAGGTAGAATGGCGCGAGCAAGAACATGCCGAAGACAATGTTTGGCTGGTCAGTTCACAGCTGTAATAATAATTTGAAACATACATTTTATCACGATTAATCCTACAATAATTAATGGATAGTAAACTAAGTGTCAGGCATTTGTTGGGCATAAAGGAACTTACCCAAAGTGATATATTACATATATTTGAAACAGGCGCTCAGTTTAAAGAGGTAATTAACCGGCCTATCAAAAAGGTCCCTTCCTTGCGAGATATCACGGTGGCCAATGTTTTTTTTGAAAACTCTACACGAACCCGTCTTTCTTTTGAGTTAGCCGAGAAACGCCTTTCGGCCGATGTGATCAATTTTTCGGCTGCTTCCAGTTCCGTAAAAAAAGGAGAAACCCTGTTGGACACCGTTCGGAATATTTTATCCATGAAAGTGGATATGATTGTGATGCGGCATTCTTGTCCCGGTGCGCCACATTTTTTATCCAAACACATCCAAGCCAATATTATCAATGCCGGGGACGGTACCCATGAGCATCCGACTCAGGCATTGTTGGATACATTTTCGATGTATCAGCATTTTGACGGAAACCTGGAAGGGAAAAAAGTGGTGATTGTTGGGGATATTTCACATTCGAGGGTAGCCCTGTCCAATATTTTTGCATTGCAGAAGTTAGGGGCCGAAGTGATGGTTTGCGGGCCGATCACCTTGATTCCTAAATACATGGAAGCTTTGGGGGTAAAAGTAGAGTTAGATATCCGAAAAGCCTTACAGTGGTGCGATGTCGCGAACGTTTTGCGTATTCAAATGGAAAGACAAAAAACGAAAAACTTTCCCTCACTCAGAGAATATTCCACGTATTATGGTATCAACAAAGCCTTGTTGGAAGAATTGAATAAAGAAATCCTGATCATGCACCCGGGGCCTATTAACCGTGGGGTGGAGCTTACCTCTGATGTGGCCGATTCGGAACATTCCATCATTTTAGATCAAGTGGAAAACGGTGTCGCTACCCGGATGGCAATTTTATTTCTCTTGGCTCAACGGCAAGAGTAACGAAATAGGCGTGAAAGCAAAACATTATTTATACTTATAAAAAATGCTGTCAACTTTACCTTGACAGCATTTTTTTCTGAATACTCCTTTCTTTTTATTGAGCCGGGACCAAATCCATTTTCCAGGTTCCTTCGTCTTCCGGAGGAACTTGGTTATCCACTTTGGTAAGTTCCCATTGCAAGGTCAAGCCGGTTTCGGAAATACCCGATACGGTTAGTTGACTACTTTTTTGAGCATCTTTTAAGGTGATGGTATTGCCACTGAAGGTCCAGTTTCCGGTATTGGCTGAGTTGTAGTTAGGCAATCTCTTTGCCTCTCCGGGAGTCACGGTATAGGTGGTAGGGTTGCCCGAGCCGTCTACCTTAAATGTGATGCGGAAGTTAGCATAGGTCGCTTGATCGTCTGTAGAGAGGGCGGTATTATTCAGGAAGGTGGTAGTGACTTTCCAGGTAACAGAGGCTATTTTTTCAGAGTCCGTTTTTGGGGCCGGATCGTCATCGTCCTTACAAGCAGTAGTAAACAGTAGTCCTGATAGCAAAAAAAGTAAGACAATTTTTTGTATACATTGCATAATGATATGGCTTTTTTATTTTGAATAGATTATTCAATAATAAGTAAAAGTAGCATAATCTAACAAAGATGCCTGTTTTTTTTTATTGGCAAAGGACTCTTAACATATATTTAAATTAATCACTTCTTGGCAGAATCCATATTCAACAGGTTGATTTGAACTGACCACAATAAGCTGATCGCGGATATGCTCGGAAATCATCCGTAAATACCAATCTGTATTGTGTTTATCCAGGTTGGTAGTGGGTTCATCCAGCAGGATTACGCGATTATTCGTAAATATAGCAAGCCCCAACTTGAGTTTTTGTTTCATGCCCGAAGAAAAGTTCCGGATAGGCTTGTTGATATGTTTTTCCAATTCCAATACTTTGAAAAACTCTTTGGGGGGGAGCGTGAGTGGCTTGAAGGTATTGTGAAATTCAACGATTTCACGGAGGGTAAATTCTTGAATTAAATCTGTATAGGGCCCTACCAATACCAGGTGTTTGAAAAGAAGTTCTTGAGAGAGGGCTTTTTGTTGGAAGGAATATTGAATCTTGCCTTCATTCAAGTTAAGGATACCGGCAATCGATCTGAGCAAAGTGGTCTTTCCGGAGCCATTACTTCCGGTAATGGCGTAACTTCTTCCGGAGCAAAAAGTATAATCAAATTTGCGGAAGATCCACTCTTTCCCAAAGCGTTTGCCGATGCCCTCTAATTGAATTTTCATACAAGCGTACGATTACTGTCCGTAACCTTTCATCAATCCACGGGTGGATTTTTTGAGAAAGTCCAGGATTTCACTTTTCTGTTCGCTTGGGCGAATGTTTTCTTCGATCTCTTTAATGGCTTTGGCATTATTATACCCCCTTAAAAAGACAATACGGTATACTTCCTGGATATCGTCCACTTGTTGGTTGTCATATCCGCGTCTTTTTAAACCTACGGAATTGACGCCACAGTAGCTTAAAGGTTCCCGGGCGGCTTTGACATAAGGAGGCACATCTTTTCGTACCAAGCAACCACCCGAAATAAAAGAATGGCTACCGATTTTGGCAAATTGATGTACTGCGGAAGTTCCGCCAATTGTCACAAAGTTGCCGATTTCGGCATGGCCGGCGATTTGTACAGAGTTTGAAAAAATGCAGTTATCTCCTATAATACAATCGTGAGCGATATGTACATAGGCCATCAGTAAGCAATTTTTTCCTACCTCTGTTTTGAATTTATCTTTGGTCCCCCGGCTAATGGTGACACACTCACGGATTACGGTGTTGTCACCAATGATTGTCAACGTTTCCTCCCCTTCAAATTTTAAATCTTGAGGTACTCCTGACAAAACTGCACCCGGATAGATTTTACAATTTTTTCCAATCCGGCATCCTTCCATGATCGTCACATTCGGACCAATCCATGTCCCCTCACCAATTTCTACATTTTTCTCGATCGTAGTAAATGGTTCAATAGTTACATTCTCGGCAATTTTTGCGTCAGGATGTATATTTGTTAAGCGATGGTCATGCATCGTAGATCAATAATTTACTTTTGAAAGCCCTTGCGAAAGTGGCCCCATTATTATTTTGTGTAAAATGAGTACAAGCTTCTTCGCAGTAAGTTAATTAAGAATTTTATATATCTTTTTTGACCAAACTCGCTGACATGGTCGCTTCTGATACCAGCTTGTCAGCCACATAAGCTTGGGATTTCATTTTGGCAATACCTCTCCGGATAGGAGCCAGTAATTCGCATTTGATAACCAATGTATCCCCCGGAATGACCATTCTTTTAAAACGGCAATTGTCTATCCCTACAAAATACGTCCAATAGTCTTCAGGGTTGTCTACGGTGTTTAATAAGAGAATCCCCCCGGTTTGTGCCATGGCTTCAATTTGCAAGACACCTGGCATTACCGGGTTGCCGGGAAAGTGTCCTTCAAAGAAGGGTTCGTTGATGGTTACATTTTTTACCCCGGTGACACAATTGCTATCCAATTGAATGATTTTATCTACCAGGCGGAAAGGATATCCATGCGGTAAGACTTGAGAAATCTGATTGATATCCAAAACTGCCGGAGCTTTAGGGTCGTATTCCGGAGTGGGTGTATTTTGTGACTTTTGCATCAAGCGCTTGAGTCGTTTGGCAAAAGCAACATTGGCTGCGTGTCCTGGGCGTGCTGCCAGGATTTGCCCCTTTAACGGGCGACCCACCAGAGCCAAGTCTCCAATCAAATCCAACAATTTATGACGGGCCGGCTCATTGGAGTAGCGCAATTCCACATTGTTCAGTATACCCTCCTCTTTTACTTTTACACTGGGTAATTCAAAAAGCTGAGCCAGCTCTTGCAACTCTTCTTCTTCCACCACTTTGTCCACTACTACAATGGCGTTGTGGAAATTACCGCCTTTGATCAGGTTGTTTTTACGCAACATTTCCAGCTCGTGCAAGAAGCAAAAGGTTCTGGAAGAAGCGATTTCCTTTTCGAATTGATCAATTTGATTCAACGAGGCGTGTTGACTACCTAGCACCGGAGAGTTATAATCGACCATGACGGTCACCCGGTAATCATTGGCAGGCAATGCGGCCAATTCAATATTTTTATCTTCTTCTTTGTAAAAACAACTTTCCGGAATCTCAAAAAAGTTACGCATTACGTTTTGCTCTTCCAAACCGGCTTCCCGCAATGCTTCTACAAATTTGATAGAGCTTCCGTCCATAATGGGTGGTTCAGGTCCATCCAATTGGATCAATACATTGTCAATTTGCATACCTACCAAAGCCGCCAGAGTATGCTCTACAGTATTAATTCTCGCTCCGTTTTGTTCAATGGTTGTACCTCTGGACAAGTCGACCACATTATCCACATCCGCATCAACGATGGGCTGGCCTTCCAGGTCCACACGTTGAAACTTAATCCCGTGGTTGGGTTTTGCTGGAACAAAGGTCATATTAGATTCAATACCTGTGTGAATTCCAACCCCCGACACAGTGACCGGTTTTTTGATGGTATGTTGCTTTGTATACATTTTGTATGCTAATTGTTTAGACAAATGAATTCAAAATCCCCCTGGATCGAAACTGCAAAAATTCAAAATTTCAAGTTAAATCTTGGTATTTTTGCTCAAGAAGTTCAATCCTTTCTAATAATTCAGGTAGTTTCCGGTTCAAGACGACTGATTTTCTATAGTCTGACATGTTTTGTACAGGTGAGCCTCCATAAATTTGCCCAGGCTTTTTCAAAGACTTGCCCACTCCGGACTGCGCACTGATTACTGTACGGTCAGCAATTTCCACATGTCCTGCAATACCAACCTGCCCGGCCAATACGCAATTTTTGCCCACTGAAGAAGAACCGGAAATCCCGGATTGTCCGGCCATGACGGTATTTTCACCAATACGGACATTGTGCGCGATTTGGATTAAATTATCCAGTTTTACTCCTCTTTCGATGACTGTAGAACCAGTAGTAGCACAATCGATGACCGAATTGGCCCCTATCTCTACATGGTCTTCAATGATCACGTTTCCAATCTGGGGGATCTTCTTGTAAGAGCCGTCCGCTTGGGGGGCAAAGCCAAAGCCATCGCTACCGATGACCGTGCCGGCATGGATGGTACAATGTGAACCAATTACGGTGCCACTGTAAACTTTGACGCCAGACATGAGTATGGTGTTGTCACCAACTTGTACATTGTCTCCCAAATAGACCTGTGGGTAGATTTTGACATTCTTGCCAAGTTGTACATTGGCGCCTACATAGGCAAATGCCCCGAGGTACAGTTGCTCCCCGTGTTGTACTGACTCATGGAGAAAGGAGGGTTGTTCAATTCCCGTTTTTCCCAAACTACTCATCCGTTGTACTTCCTCGAGAATTGTACTAAACGCAGAATAGGCGTCCTCCACCCGGATCAGGGTGGCGCTTATTTGTTGTTTAGGAACAAACGTTTTGTCAACAATGACTGCTGAGGCATTGGTGGTGTACAGGTGGCTTTCGTATTTTAAGTTGGACAGGAAGGAAATAGAACCTTCTTTCCCTTCTTGTATCTTTGCTACTTGGTCAATAATAAGGTTTTCATTCCCTTGTACTTCTCCGTCAAGAAGTTGTGCAATTTCTTTTATACTTAATTTCATAGAGCCCTCTTTAGTTAAGCCAAGCTGATTGACTAAAACTCAGATCCATTAAAAATTTTACAAAGATACAACTTTAGGAAAGCATAGATAATATTTTTTAACAATTTTACTCAAGGCCTCAATATTGGGCAAATCTGAGGCCTGAGAGGCATCCAGGAGCTCTCCTTTTTTTGTTTGTATCATGATATTTTGATTATTGGCCACATATGCGGCATTGGTGATCTTCCCATGGCCACAAAGAAAATGTGCTGCCTCTTTATCAATTTGAAAATACGTTTGAATCTTTCTAATGGTTGAGGAAATCGCCTCTGTTGGGTGTGGCGTGTTGCTGAGAAGTACCCGAAAGAGCTTCCGGTCTAAGAGCATATTGCTTAATAAACGCAACAAAGAGTCCGGGTGGCTGGCCCATAGTTTAATACCTGCCCAGATATCAAAGTCATCTAATCGGGAAAAGGCATCAATATACATGGGGTTTTGGTGAAAATCTTCAATGCGGATATCTTTTTCCAAAAAGGTTTTTAATGAAGGAGAGGCAAATACTTCTTGCCCGGATTGGAGCAGTTTTCGGGCTCGTTGGATGATCTTAATCAGCATTTGTTCGGTACTGACGGTAGTTTTATGTAAGTACACCTGCCAGTACATCAACCTGCGAGCCGTCAGAAAGTTTTCAATGCTGTATATCCCTTTTTCCTCCACTACTATTTGATCTTCATGGATATTTAACATGCGGATCAGCCGGTCAGCGGCTACCTTTCCTTCCACTACACCGGTGAAAAAGCAATCGCGTTGCAGGTAGTCCAAACGATCCATGTCCAATTGGCTGGAAATGAGTTGGTGAAAAAATGCCCGTTCGTATCGGTTACAAAACATTTGGATGGCTAACTCCAACTGGCCGTCAAATTCCCGGTTGAGCTTTTCCATAAAGAGCAAAGATAAGTGCTCATGATGGGCGCCTGTTAATATCGTGTTCTCTAAGGCATGAGAAAACGGGCCATGGCCGATATCATGCAATAAAATGGCAGCCATCGCTGCCTCATGTTCTTTCTTACTAATTTTATGGCCTTTGTTTTTAAGGGCGTCTAAGGCGATACTCATCAAATGCATGGCCCCTAATGCATGGTGAAACCGCGTATGTAAAGCTCCCGGGTAGACAAAGTCCGTAAGACCTAATTGCTTGATCCTTCTGAGTCGTTGGAAATACGGATGTTGGACAATTTGAGAAATCAGGTCCGTTTTGATGGAGATGAATCCGTAAATAGGGTCATTGATGATTTTTTTTCTATGCATAGGGGGTAGTCCGTAGCGGGTTAATAAAACATGCCGAAACTGATAATGGCTTGTACCTTTGAATGAGAAATGTCGGCACCCGGATTGGGGAATTTATCAGGATTGGTGATATCGTAAGGAGCAAAACTGAATTTGTCCTTTTGAGCAACAACTCCCAAGTCAAGGTAAAAGTCTTTTTTACGGAGACCAACGCCTCCGGTGAAAAATTGACGGGTTTCATCCCTGTTTACAAAGCTTTTAAAAGGGCTTCCATATTGCGCAAATCCGGCCCGGAAGCGGAGTAGTTTCCACCTGTACTCTCCTCCCACCCTGAAGTTGAGTGCAGATTGGTACTCGTTGTCAATGACACCCTGACTGGTGGCAAAATCATTTTCAGAATTGGCCACCAAGTTGATAGAACTGTAATTTACATATTCTACATCTCCACTGATAAAACCGCTTTTTCCGATAAAAAAGGCAACTCCACCTTCCAGGCGGTAAGGGGTAACCAAAGAATAGTCGAATGATTCCAAGGCAACAGAAGCATTTTGATTTGTAAGGGTGATATTTCTATTGTCTCCAACACCCACTCTTCCGTATTCCTCTGCTTGATAAATACTGTCATTGAAGACGAAGTTATTGTATTGAACAAACAGACTGGCATTGTAATCATCCGTAATTCTATAGACGGTCGGGGTTGTGGCCGTAAACCCGAATCTTACCAAGTCTGTCGGGCGGTAAATCATACCGATTTTGGCATTGATTCCGACCCCTCCCATGCCTTGATTTACTTGATAAACCAAGTTGTTGACGGGGTAATCATTGGCCACACTATTTTCCGGGGTTTCGCTTAAAATCCGGGTCCGTTCATAACGCAAGGTATTGACTCCTACCGTTCCACCGATATAAAAGCGGTCGTCAAAATTGGCTCCGTACGAGAAGTTGATGACATATTGGGCTCCCTTGGTGGTTACTTCCTCTCGTTGGCGGTTAGGGGCCAGGTTTTTGAAAGTATAGTATTCGGTTTGGTTGGGGTCCGAATTGTCAACAGGGTTCAACAAGTAGGTGAAATAAAATAAACTATGAGGTTCTGAAATTCCAAAATCTTCCTCTTCCAGGTAAAAACCATAAGGTACCCCTCGTCTGTGGACTTCTTCTTGAAAAAAATCTGCAATGGAATTATTAGGGTTTGTTCCCTCGTAGGCAAACTTGTTTTGAAAGTCGTTCACCCGGGTAAGGGTGATGGCAAAAGCCCCCCCTTTGAATGCGGTCAAACTGTTGCGTGCTTTGGAAAAGACGGCTCCAAGGTGACTGATATTCATATTGAGTTTGCTGTCATCTGTGGATTCTCCAAAAAAATCAGAGGTAGTATTGTTAAACGCTAATGCCGGGCTGATGGACCATTCGGACCTTCGTGAAAAACCCAAGCCCGCAGGGTTGGAAAGAGCATTGCTGATATCGCCTCCCAAGGCTACTCCGGCTCCGGCTATACTTTGGTAACGGACGGAACCCCCAAACCGGGTTCTTGAAAACCGTAAAGCGTCTTCAAAAAACTGTGCTTGTGTAGTAAAGGTAAAACTAACGAAGGAGAGGGTTAATAGTATTACAATCTTAAGCGTTTTCATAGGGTTGTCTGTTTGTAATGAAAAAAACGAATTGACGGAGAATCAATTCGTTTTGTATAAGGCCTATATTGTGTTTATTAGTACTAGTCTAATAATCAATTAGTTACCCCGTCCGCTTCTTCTGGAGCCCGAATAAGTACTTCTTGACGGAGTTGAATAATTCCTACTAGGTGTGCTTACTCTGCTCGGAGGGTTGTAAGAAGGTTGAGGTCTTGTAGAATAACTATTATTAGTTCTAGAATTGTTACGGTAATTATATGTATTGCTTCTGGTATTGCTACGGTACGTAGATTGGGTATCATACGACTTACTATTCATCCTTGAAGAATATCTTCGAACCTTTTCATTCGCTGATAATCGTTGGCTGCCTGATGTAGCGTTAAGGTTTTTCACCCGGGTTGGTCTTGAATATTTACGGATATTTTGACGTTCTCTGTTATTTACTATGATATAGGTATTTCTTCTTCCATAGTAATGTCCCGGATAATAGGAATAAGGATCATAAAACGGATCGTACATGTTGTAATAAGGTCGATGCCATGAATTCCATGCCCCATATCCAAGCCCGATACCTAAAGACCAATACGGGTTGCCAAATCCCCAATTCATCATTGTACTTGGGCCATAAAAGCTACTGTAGCCAAAGCTCATGGAAGGGCGTGCCCAAGAAGAATACGGACTGTGGTACATTGCCTGATCCCACATACCCCGTTGGTAAGCATGTGCTAAAGCATTTGCATCCAAACTGCGGTTTTGTTGTGTATTATATCTGGGTACATAACTGCCATCTGCTACTTGGCCTACTTTGTTTTCTTGTACATATTGAGGTGTGTAGGAAGGTGCAGGTACTTGTTCTCCCCCAGTGGTATAGTCCGGGTTAGTAAATTTAGGTTGAGTCACATTTGATTGTTCTACCTCTTCCACTTGCGGAGTAGAGTAAGCGAAGGTTGGAGTTTCACTGGGAGTGACTTTATCAATTTGAGCAATTTTAGGTGCTTTTCGGTCTTTTCTGGAAAAGTACAAGTCATCGTATTCAGCTTGGGCCATGGCACTGAAGCTGCTGATACTTGCAAGAAGGAAAATACTTATTTTTGAAAAGGTCTTCATCTTGATCTCCCTTGGGTTAATTTATGTAAAAATATTAAAAAGAAGGAAATACTCCTATATTTGCATTTCCTCTACCATTATAGACACGTAAAGTCAAATAATAGTTCGAACGGAAATACAAAGTGGTTTGGAACCAAATGTAGCCACTTTTTACCCAAGAAAAAAATAATAGTACCTTTTTTAAAGAATTCAGTTTCATGAGCAAAGCAATACCAAAAAGAAGCCAAGACTACTCCTTATGGTATAATGAGTTAGTGAAGAGGGCGGACCTGGCTGAAAATTCAGCGGTCCGGGGTTGTATGGTCATTAAACCTTATGGCTTTGCCATTTGGGAAAAAATGCAAGCGGTGTTGGACGGCATGTTTAAAGAAACCGGGCATTCGAATGCCTATTTTCCTTTGTTTATTCCCAAATCGTACTTAAGCAAAGAAGCTGATCATGTGGAAGGCTTTGCAAAGGAATGTGCGGTGGTTACACATTACCGCCTGAAAAATTCCGAAGACAACAAAGGCGTAGTGGTGGACCCGGAGGCGAAGCTGGAAGAGGAATTGATTGTCCGGCCTACCTCCGAAACCGTTATTTGGAGTACATATAAAAATTGGATTCAATCCTATCGCGATTTGCCTTTGTTAGTGAACCAATGGGCCAACGTGGTGCGGTGGGAAATGCGTACACGTGTGTTTTTGCGTACGGCTGAGTTTTTATGGCAAGAAGGGCATACGGCTCATACCACTCAAGGGGAGGCCATTGCCGAAACCAAACAAATGTTGGAGGTATATGCCAACTTTGCCGAAAACTATATGGCGATGCCCGTGGTCAAAGGGGTGAAAACGGAAAGCGAGCGCTTTGCCGGAGCCGTAGATACTTATTGCATCGAAGCCCTGATGCAAGACGGTAAAGCTTTACAAGCGGGAACGTCTCACTTCCTGGGGCAGAATTTTGCCAAAGCTTTTGATGTGAAATTTGCGGCTCAAAACGGTGAGTTGGAATATGTGTGGGGAACCTCTTGGGGCGTAAGTACCCGTTTGATGGGGGCTTTGATTATGGCTCACTCTGACGACCAAGGTTTGGTACTGCCTCCTATGTTGGCGCCTATTCAGGTAGTTATTGTTCCGATCTTTAAAGGAGAAGAACAATTAAAGGAAATCGTAGACCACGTACAGCCTTATATTGATGAGCTGAAAAAAGCCGGTATTTCTGTAAAACTGGATGACCGGGACACACTTCGCCCAGGGTTTAAATTTGCCGAATGGGAGTTGAAAGGGGTGCCTGTTCGTTTGGCTTTCGGCCCGCGTGATTTGCAGAATAAAACGGTGGAAGTGGCCCGTAGGGATACCAGCGAAAAGCAGGTGGTGGATGTCGACAAAGTCGTGGAGCATATCAAAGCGCTTTTGGAAGATATCCAACAGTCGATTTACAAAAAGGCCTTGCAATTCAGAGAAGAAAATACCCGGAAAGCCGAGAGTTATGAGGAGTTTAAGAAGCTGATTGAGGAAGGAGGATTTGTATTGGCGCACTGGGATGGAACGAGCGAAACCGAGGATAAAATTAAAAACGAAACCAAAGCAACCATTCGCTGTATTCCCTTAAATGCGGAAAAAGAAGAAGGCAAGTGTATTTACACAGGTAACCCTTCCTCTTGTAGAGTGTTATTTGCAAAAGCATATTAATTCGAATTATGGAAAATCCGGTTATCATCTTGGGTGCAACCAGTGCTGGAAAACAAGCATTGGAAATTTTTAAAAGCTTAGAAATTGAGGTGTATTGTTTCTTGGATGACGACAAAGAGTTGCACAATACCGAGATCAGTGATGTCAGTGTGATGGGGCATACCCGTGACGATGGCTTTTTGAAATTTATCGGTAAGCGTTGTGAAGTATTTGTAGGCATCAATGAGAATGAAGAGCGCAAAGAGTTGGTGGAATTTGTCCGGGCTCGCCGGAAAGTTCAACCGGTCAATGCCATACATCCCTTGGCCTATGTGGCCAGTTCCGCACATGTGGGGCATGGTAACTTGATCAATGTGGGTGCGGTAGTGAATGCCGGGGCGGAAGTAAAAAATGCCTGCATGATCCAATCCAAGGCGGTAGTCGAAACAGATGTGGTATTGGAAGATTATGTTTCCGTGGGCACAGGGGCAATTATTAATGCCAATTGTACGGTGGGAGAAGGCAGTCTGATCGGCTCGGGAGCCATCCTTGCTCCGGGAGTGAAGATAGGAAAGAACGTACAAGTAGCTCCGGGTTCTTTAGTGATGCAAAATGTAGACGATAATCAAGTAGTGTTTGGAGTACCTGCCAAAAGTGTTTAACAGCATTTTTGGTGGGCTACCACCCTTTTGTCTTTTCAACACCTTATATATACGATACATAGTAGATGCTGTTTCTTATTATCGGGCGAAGTAATATTCTCTCCCTTTCACCTTTGTTCGTATTTCCTATATTTTTGCAATTAGTATATGCCCCTCAGGTTTCGATCCGCTACTAAAAAGATTCTTCTTGGCTTTCTTGTATATGCCTTCGGAGTGTTTGTTCTCTCTGTCATCTCTTTGACATCCTACCGAGAATTGGAAGCCGCCCGCAACGTTTCTACTCAAATAGATCGTTTAGATAAATATACTTCCGAACTGGTCATGTTAAGTCAAGCATTTATATACCGGCAACTCAGCTCTACAGCAAAACCGGATTTTTTAAAAGAGCATCGCCACGACTGGGAAGTGTGTTTACAAAAAACAGCAGAGACCATTACACAACTCAAAAACAACAAATACCTTCGGAAACATACAGTGGATTCTTTAGTTACCGGCTTGCAAGACCGTGTAAATATTTGTGATTCTACCTACGAAAAACTGCTTGATTATTTTCATAAAAGAAACGATGAAAAATCCGGATTGGAAAATGCGGTGATCCATAAGCGAAGGCAACTTATGACCTACCAAAATGCTTTTCCCACCCTTTTGGCAGACCTTGCCGCGTTGGAACAGGCCTATTTGCTGAAGGGAGATGTATCTGTGATTGAGCAGTTGCCTTTGAAAATCAATCTGCTGAAGGAAGCTTTGGTGCGTGGTTTCTTAAAAGAGAAAGAAAGCCTGCTCTTGCGCCAATTAATGAATGAGTATGAGGTGGCGTTTAAAACGTTGATTGATTTGGATAATATGTTGGGCTATAAAAGGGAGCAGGTGGGGTTGATTTTTTTGATGAAAACCTCTTCGGAAAATTGTATGGCACAAGTAGGCCGAATGAAACTGCAACTCGAAGCAAAAATATCCTTGGTTTTACACCGCTTACAGTGGACCGTAGTGATTTTAGTGACCGCATCCGTTATTTTGCTTATGTTACTTAGCATATCCTTTAAATTTGTACTTGGCGAAAGCTATCAATAAGCAAGTGATGAACACACCTTTACAAATATTACAAGCTTACTGGGGGTATGGTGCCTTCCGGTCACTACAGGAAGAGATCATTCAATCGGTATTATCAGGAAGCGATACCTTGGCACTTTTGCCAACAGGGGGAGGGAAATCAGTTTGCTTTCAGGTGCCGGCCTTATTGCGCGAAGGAGTTTGTATCGTAGTTACCCCTTTGATTGCTTTAATGAAAGACCAGGTAGAACAGCTTAAAAGCCGGAACATCAATGCATGTGCGATTTACTCGGGCCTTTCGTATAAAGAAATCGATATTTTATTGGACAACTGTATTTATGGAAATGTAAAATTTCTTTATGTTTCTCCGGAGCGATTAAAGACAGAATTGTTTTTGGAGCGGGCCAAACAAATGCAAATAGGCCTCTTGGCCGTGGATGAAGCCCATTGTATTTCACAATGGGGGTATGATTTCAGGCCTCCTTATTTGGAAATAGCACAGTTTCGAGAGTTGATTCCGGATACCCCTTGTATTGCGGTGACGGCTTCGGCTACTTTACATGTGCGGCAAGACATTGTTGAAAAACTGGAATTCCGTTCAGGTCATCAACACTTTGAAAAGAGTTTTGTCCGGGAAAACCTGTCTTATTCCGTATTTCAAGAAGAAGATAAAGAAAGGAAGCTTTTACAAATTTTAAACAAAGTGCCCGGTACGGCAATCGTCTATGTGAGAAGCCGGATGCGCACGCAGAAATATGCGAAACTGCTGAATTCACAAGGAATTCGTGCGGATTATTATCATGCCGGTCTTTCTAATGCCGACAGATCCAAGAAGCAAGAGCGCTGGATTCAAAACCAAGTAAGGGTAATTGTTGCTACCAATGCGTTCGGAATGGGGATCGACAAACCGGATGTCCGTTTGGTCATTCATATGGATTTGCCGGATAGCCTGGAAGCTTATTACCAAGAAGCCGGAAGAGGCGGGCGGGATGGTAAATTGGCCTATGCCGTGTTGTTGTACTCACAGTCCGATGTTGAGAAACTGAAAGAAAATATTGAAAGAGCTTATCCCGCGCCTAAAATCATCCGGCAAGTTTATCAAAGCCTGTCAAACTTTTTAAAACTTGCCGTTGGTAGTGGCTTAATGGCTAGTTTTGATTTTGACTTAGAGGTTTTTATTCAAAATTTTAACCTGAATTACCTGGAAACCTTCTATGCCTTAAAGCGCCTGGAAGAACAAGGGTTTGTACAACTGAACGAGTCTTTTAGTGTACCTTCTCGTTTGAGAATCATTGCTGGCCATCAGCAATTGTACCGGTTTCAGGTATCCCATGCAAAATTTGACAAATTACTGAAAATGTTGCTGAGAATGTATGGAGGGGAATTGTTTAGTAATTATATCAATATCTCAGAAGAGAAATTGGCGAAAGCCCTTCATGTATTTACCAATACTGTGGTGAAAGACTTGATGCAACTGGTCCAAATGCAAATCGTTTCGTACTTTCCTCAAAATGAAAAGCCTAAGATTACTTTTCTGACGGAACGTTATGCACAGATGAGGTTGCCTTTTGATGAGAAGTTGTATCAACAACGAAAAAAGCGCGAATTGGAAAAGGTAGAAGCGATGATTGCATACACCGAAAATACCCAATTATGCCGTACCCTTAAACTCGTAGAGTATTTTGGGGAGCTTAATGATGAACCTTGTCAGGTGTGTGACCTTTGTTTAAAGAAAAAACAAGCCAAGCGAAATACCTCTCCTCAAGAAGCGATCGATCCCATCCTTGAATTGCTGCGCAAGCACCCCCAATCCTTTGAAGAATTGAAAGCACTTCCCTTCAAAGAAGAGCAGTTGCTAAAGGGATTAAGGAGCTTATTGGACAGCGGGGAAGTCTATCAGGATGAGGCGCAAAAATATCACCTGTCCAAGTAGCCTTCTCTTTTCCAAACCAGCCGCAATCCACCCTCTTCTTCTCTGCGATTTTCTGTAAAAAATACAATTTTGATACAAGGAGGATATTTGTCCTTTTCTACGGCCAAATAGCAGGCTTTATGCAAAAAAATCCCTGAAAAACGCAGCGTTTCAGGGAACTTTTTTATTGTATATCCCACAAAATCAGCGAAATGTTAATATTGGTGAATGTAACAACGTGCAGTCTTTAGAATTTAGAAAATTCTCTTACATTTGTTATATCAGCATAAATAACTTAACTTTTTATAAGTAGAATTACTTAATCCTTCCAAGAGTTGAACAACCTTGAACAAACTATTCTAAAAAGTCACTTTTAAAGGAATTAATCATGCACAATTATCTCTACAAAGGAATCATGTTAATGAATTTAGCGCTACTCACTTTTTCCTGTGTACCCAATAAAAAAATCATTTACCTACAAGGGGATGGGGTTGACGGGTATAACGATCCTACGATACAATATGCCACCCGGTATGCGGAGTATATTTTGAAAAAGGACGATGTGATTGGTGTCAATGTATTTAGTACTACAGAAGATGAATTGAATTTTTTTACGACCCGCGGTGGAGGAGAAAGTACCCGGGGGCTTGAGTTTACCATCAATGAAGATGGAGAAGTAGAATTGCCCGTAGTAGGCTTTGTGAAGGTGGCAGGGCTTAATATTGCCGAAAGTCAGAATGTGATCAAAGAAGCTCTGTCGAAAGGCTTTTTGGAAAACCCTGTCGTACAAGTAACCCTGCTAAGTTTTAATTTCACTGTGTTGGGAGAGGTCAATGGCGAAGGAACGTTTACGGCACCTACTCCTAAAATCAGTGTGTTGGAAGCCTTAAGTATGGCCGGTGGCTTACAAAAGTATGCTGACCGCTCCAATATTAAGATTGTGCGCAATGAAAACGATAAATTAAATGTTCACACCATTGATGTCCTGAATGATGATTTCTTGTCTTCGGATTTTTACTATTTGAAAACGAAGGATGTCATCATTGTTTCTCCATTGAAAAGCCGGAATTTCCAAGAAGGGCGCAGCAGTTTAGCTTTTGTGATCAGTATCGTCAACTTAGTGGCTGTTATGGCCATTGCCGTGAACAACTTATCTAAATAACACTCAAAAACTCAAAAACCGTGGAACAAGTGAAGGAACATTTCAGCTTCGGTAACCACCGCAAAGACGATATTTTTCTGGATATAAAAAAAGTATTCGGCAAAATCTTAAAATATTGGTATTTCATTTTCCTCTCTGTGGCGGCTTGTGTGGTAGTCGCATTTTTTGTGAACCGCTATACTCATCCGGTTTACCTGGTGAATACTTCGGTACTGATGAAAGGACAGAAAAACGAAGGAATTACCCTGTCGGATATTTTTAGTTTACAAGGCCGTAGCAGTGGCGGTTCCAACCTTAAGGACGAAGCCGTACTATTGACTTCGTACAAATTGATTAAATCCACTTTGAAAAATTTAAATTTTGGCATCTCTTATTTTATAGAAGATAATTATTTGCTGAAAGAATTATATCAGCACACACCGGTCACTCTCACCTTGTATAAAACCTCCACCAATATCCCGTATGGGAAACAGTTTGCCTGTAAAATTCTCAACCGGGAATCATTTCAACTGATTGATGAAGACAAAGTGCAGAATTTTAAATTCGGGAGAACGATCGATATTGAGGGGTTTATATTCAAAATTGACCTGAATGAAAATGCTGAAAAGTATATAGGGAATCAAATCATCTTTCAAGTCAACAATATAGAGCAACTGGTGAAGCACTACCGGAATAGCCTGAGCATTAATCCAATCAGTGAAAAATCATCGGTACTCAATATTTCCATTACCGGGACAAATCCCGCCAAAGAAATGGACTTTCTCAATGCCTTGGTGAAAAATTATATTGATAAAGACAAGGATGAGAAAAACTATAACTCCAAAAGAACGATTGAATTTATTGATCAACAATTGGCTAAGAACAGCGATTCCTTACGGACTATCGAAGGGAGAATGCAGGACTTCAGAGACCAGAATGCCACCTTAAACCTCAGTACCGAAGGGAACCAATTGTTTAAAGATATTCAGGAATTAGAAAAACAAAAATCCAGTATTGAGCTGGCCCAACAATATTATGATTACCTGGAAAACTCTTTGAGTAGCCAGGAGGGAAAACTGGAACAAGTGGAAGTCCCGGCTTCCATCGGTTTACAAGATCCCGTATTGAATTCACTGGTGAAAAAATTAGTGGATACACAAATTGAAGTGAAGTCCATAGCGGATGATCCCAATGAGCTGAAACACAACCCGCGGGTACAAAGCAAGTTGCAAACCATCGAAGAATTAAAAGTCAATATTTTATCCAATATCAAAAACGTCACAGCGACAAACAGAATTACCCTCAATGACTTGAGCCGTAGAATCGGTTTGTTCAATTCCTCCTTGCAACGCCTACCCAAAGCCGAACGGGAATACATCAATATCCAACGAAACTACAGTTTGAGTGAAAACCTGTACATGCTGTTGATGCAAAAGAAAACGGAAGCCGGGATTGCCGCTGCCTCTGTGGAATCGGATTTTAAAGTGATCAACAGTGCCGAGTTAGTAGGGGGTGCTTTGAAACCGCGGCCTATCAAAAATTACATTACGGCAGTCATAGTCGGTTTGGTAGTACCCATCGGGATTATACTTATTGTGTATTTACTGAATGACAAGGTGACCAGCAAGGAAGATGTGTTACGCCTCACCAGTATTCCGGTGATCGGGTCGATTGTGTCCGCCAAGAATGCTGCCGATATTTTTGAGCGGAAAGCAAAACCCAATTCTGCGCTTTCCGAATCCTTCCGGAGTATCCGGACGAAGTTACAATACCTGGTCTCCTCCAAAGGCGATCAGGCAAAAGTCATTTTGTTGACGTCATCCATTAGTGGGGAAGGGAAAACGTTTTGCTCGAAATACTTGGCGTACCTTTTATCAATCACCAACAAACGGGTGGTCTTAATCAACTCTGACTTACGAAAACCGAATGTTTCACGAGAATATGGTTCCATCGGTGCCGGGTTAAGCAGTTACCTGGCCGGGTTGAACGATATTCAAGAAATCATCAACCGGAGTCCATACGATAATTTGTACCTGATTAAATCGGGGGAAATCCCACCGAACCCGGGAGAATTGCTTTTGAGCAAGCGTATGGAAGACTTATTGACTTACCTCAAATCCAATTTTGATTATATCATTCTGGACAGTGCCCCGATCGGTATTGTCTCTGACGGCTTGGAATTAATGAAATTTGCCGATGCTAATATCCTGTTAGTACGGCAAAATTATTCGCTCAAGTCTTATGTCCATGAGTTTAATGAATTGTATCATTCAGGGCGTTATCAACATATCGTAGTGATGATGAATGATGTGAAGTCCAAAAAACTACAATACGGATATGGCTATTATGCCGAAGACAAAAAATCCAAGAAAGTAAAAAAACAATTGGAAAAACTCAAAGAGCAAAAAGACCAACTCGTCACCACGAAGGAATCATAAACTGAAATAGTACAAGCCCAAACTTCTGGTAAACAACTGACACACAATGAAAGGTATGGCTCTTACACGGGTAAGAGCGCCTTTCCTACCTGTTTCCCATTTATTCATCAACGTTTAGATTATGTCAAAATCAAAAGCAGAGGAATTTAACCTGGTGATCAAGCCAGGAAGCATTGAAAAAAACTATTGGCTGGATTTGTGGCGATTTCGGGAGTTGTTTTACATTCTTTCCTGGCGGGATATTAAAGTACGCTATAAACAAACGGTTATTGGTATCGCCTGGGCAGTCATCCGGCCGTTATTGACAATGTTGGTATTGACGTTTGTTTTTAGCAACCTGGCCAATATGTCTTCCGAAGGAAATGCTCCGTATCAAGTGATGGTTTTCGCAGGCATGTTACCTTGGCAATTTTTTTCCAACGCCTTGTCTACCAGTAGCAATAGTTTGATTACCAATACCAACCTGATTTCCAAAGTCTATTTCCCCAGAATGATCGTTCCTGCCAGCTCCATTATCACCAGCTTTGTAGATTTTTTGATCTCCTTTTGCATTATGGCGGTGATTATGGCTTACTATCAATATGTGCCTCCGGTGACAATTTTCTTCTTACCCATATTCATATTGATTGCTTTTACCCTGTCATTCGGAATCGGTTTGTTTCTGACGACCCTCAATGTCAAATTCAGAGATTTTAAATACATCGTCCCTTTTATTATTCAGTTTGGTTTATACATTTCTCCGGTAGGCTACAGTAGTAGTGAGGTAGATGCCAAGTGGCAGTTCTGGTACTCGCTGAATCCGATGGTAGGCGTGATTGACGGCTTTCGTTGGGCAATACTAGGTACAGGTGAAAATATCTTTTACAGTGAAAGCTTTTACATCTCCGTGGGAGTGTCTGTACTGGTTTTGATTATATCCATTCGGTTCTTCCGGAAACTGGAGAGGTCTTTTGCTGATATTATTTGATTTAATCCCCTAGGAAATTATGACTGAAATAGTAATAGATATTCACCAATTAGGTAAAAGCTACTTGATTGGCCATCATAACCAAGTGAAACATAATGCCCTTCGCGATGTAATTGTCCATGGGGTGCAGAGTTTTACCCAAAAATTCAAATATTTACTGAATGGCAACCAGCCGATATTGTCAGGGGATGAAGTTGAAGAATTTTGGGCCTTGCGCAATTTAAGTTTTTCGGTAGAAAAGGGAGATAAAGTGGGAATTATCGGCCGGAATGGAGCCGGAAAGTCTACTTTGTTAAAACTGTTGAGCCGGATTACAGAACCTACCGAAGGAGAAATACGGGTAAAGGGACGAGTGGCCAGTCTTTTGGAAGTCGGGACGGGTTTTCACCCGGAACTGACCGGGCGGGAAAACATCTTTCTCAACGGGGCCATTCTGGGAATGACCCGCGCAGAAGTAAAAAGAAAATTTGATGAAATTGTAGAATTTTCCGAAGTGGAAAAATTTCTGGATACGCCTGTCAAAAGGTATTCCTCAGGCATGTACGTTCGTCTGGCTTTTGCCATTGCCGCCCACTTGGAGCCTGAAATTCTGGTAGTGGATGAAGTTCTGGCCGTAGGAGACACCAAGTTTCAAAAAAAGTGCTTGGGTAAGATGGAAGATGTAGCCAACCAAGGCCGGACCGTTCTGTTTGTAAGCCATAACATGGGGACGATTAAGACTCTGTGTAATAAAGGAGTACTGTTACAACAAGGGCAATTGATCTATAAAGGGGATATTGACAGTGTGGTACAAAAGTATTTGGAAAGTGTACAGGATACTTCGATTAGCAAGCCGGAAGTGCATTTTGAACCGAATGTACAAAAAGAGGCACAACTGGTCTCCGCACGGATTTTTAACCAACACCAGGAACCTTGTTTGAGCTTTGATGTCTTTGATAAAATATTTCTGGAATTTACCTATGATTTACACATTGCCGCCCGCAATATCGTAGTGCAACTCCAACTGGAAAGAAATGGAGAAATGCTGTTTTACTCCTTCGATACGGATGTAGATCCCGATCGTTTGGAACGAAGAGAGCCTGGGAGGTACCAAGCAAGGGTGGAACTACCTACCCCTTTGAAAGCCGGTCTGTATACCTTGAATTTTGATATCGGAGTATATGGCTCCCGGAACCTGGAAATGGTATATGATCTCTTTTCCTTTGAAATAGAAGAACGCTCCTTCAACTCGCGCTTTAAATCCTACGCTGCGCGAAAAGACGGAAAAATCGTAACGCATTTGAAATGGACGCAGGATTGTCTTTCTCCTGTTTTGCGAAAATAACCTTTACCTCATCAAAACCTCTATTGTCGAATCTAAATCTCAAATAATACCATGAAAAAGCTTTTAGTAACCGGATCTTCAGGGCTAATTGGCTCAGAAGTTTGTACTTTCTTTGATCAGTTAGGTTGGGAAATCTACGGGCTGGATAATAATCAACGGGCAGTGTTCTTTGGCCCTTCTGGTGATACCCGCTGGAACCAAAAGCGCCTTGAAGGGGCTTTGTCCCGCTTTTCCCATGTGGAGTTGGATATCCGCGACCGGGCCAACGTACTGAAAATGATCCAAGAGATAAAACCGGATGCCATAGTCCATACAGCTGCTCAACCCAGCCATGACCGGGCGGCAGCAATCCCCTTTGATGATTTTGATACCAATGCCGTAGGAACGCTCAACTTGTTGGAGGCTGTCCGGCAGTACAATGTGGAGACACCGTTTGTGCATTTGTCTACCAATAAAGTTTACGGAGATGCGCCTAACCGGATAGAAATGAAGGAATTGGATAAAAGGTGGGATTATGCCGATACCAAATATGAAAACGGTATCAGCGAAAGCTTTACCATTGATCAAAGCAAGCATTCGCTATTTGGAGCTTCTAAAGTTGCGGCAGACGTAATGGTGCAGGAGTATGGAAGATACTTTGGAATTCCTACTTGCTGTTTGCGGGGTGGCTGTCTGACAGGTCCCAATCATACCGGGGTGGAATTACATGGCTTTTTAAGTTATCTGGTAAAATGTAATCTGGAAGAGCGGAAGTATACAGTATTCGGATACAAAGGAAAACAAGTGCGCGACAATATACATTCTTATGATGTGGCTCGCTTTATCGAGGAATTCCTTAAAGCTCCCCGGGTAGCGGAAGTTTACAATCTGGGAGGGGGAAAACAGAATACCTGTTCCATTTTGGAAGCATTTGAGATGGCCTCTTCTCTGACAGGTAACAAAATGCACTACGAATATACGGATCAAAATCGCGAAGGAGACCATATTTGCTATTACAGTGATCTCCGGAAAATGCAAAACCACTATCCCAACTGGGGTATTACCAAGTCTTTGGAAACCATCTTTGAGGAAATTGTCGCTTCATGGAAAAATAGAATTTAAGCATGAAAATACTCATTACAGGAATTGCAGGTTTTGTGGGAAGCCGCCTGGCGGAATATTTAACGCATCATTTGGAGGGGGTAAGCATTGTAGGCATTGACAATCTTAGCAGGCGTGGAAGCGAAACCAATATCCCCTTTTTGAGAGAATTGGGTTGCCAGTTTGTTCATGGGGATATTCGTATGGCGGAAGATGTCATGGAATTGCCCAATGTGGATTGGGTATTGGATTGTGCGGCTATTCCTACCGTTATGGCCGGTTTGCAGGGAGGTACCTCTCAATTAATCAGTAATAATTTGAATGGCACGCTCCATCTCTTGGAGAAATGCCGGAATGACAATGCAGGTTTTACTATTTTGAGTACCAGCCGGGTGTACTCGATCAACGACCTGGTAGCTCTTCCTTTACAGGAAACGCCAAGCCGCTTAAGTCCTCAAATTCAGGAGGGCCAAGTACCACAGGGTTTTTCTGAAAGAGGGATTAGTGAAACCTTTCCGACCACTGCTCCGGTCTCTTTGTATGGGGCTACTAAATTAGCTTCGGAAGTGATGGCCTTGGAGTATGCTACCACATTTGGTTTTCCGGTGTGGGTCAACCGCTGTGGAGTGATTGCCGGTCCCGGCCAATTTGGCAAAATAGATCAAGGGATTTTTTCCTTTTGGATTTATCAATGGCTTTTGGGAAAGCCGCTTGCGTATATTGGCTTCGGAGGCGCAGGAAAACAAGTCAGGGATTTCTTAAGTCCCCAGGATTTAGGACGATTGGTAGTAAAACAAATTCAAAAACCGGATCATAAAGTATCCAAAGTCATCAATGCGGGCGGTGGTAATTCCTCTGCCATGAGCTTGTATGAATTGTCTCAGTTTTGTAAAGAATATATTTCCCCGGACAAAACCTTATCGTCAGATCCCGTGACCCGGCCTTTTGACATTCCTTATTATGTGACCGATAACTCACTGGCCCAAAAGTATTGGGACTGGACACCGGAAGTAAAGGGAGAGGACGTGTTAAAATCCATTTTGGAATGGGCTGTTCAAAACCGGAAAATCATTGAAAAAGGATTCTGAATATGACTTCACTGACCATAAATTTTGTTGTAAGCTCTGTGCATGAAGCGGGCACATATTTTCGCTATCACAATTTTGCCCAAGGGTTGCAAAAATCAGGGCACCGTGTAACGGTGTTTGGCTATGATGCGATGGGAGAGTTTCCTACTTCTCATGAAGAAACAAGGGATGGGGTATCTTACCGGATTACAAAAAGAGTAAAAGGGGATAACTTTTTCGGAAAATGGAACAATCCGATGGCTGCCGTGGCGCGCAGTATGCAGGATTATCCCAAAGCAGATGTCACACACTTCTTTCAACCTCACTTGACTTCGGCCCTTCCGGCATTGATGAAGCATAAAAATAAATCAAGCCTGTTTCTGTACGATTGGGATGATTTATGGGCCGGAGAAGGCCTGATGAAATTTGTGAAGAACAACAGTTTTAAGAATTGGTGGCAAAATAAAACCTTGGCATATCTGGAAAAAGTACTGCCCGGGAAAGTTCATCATGTTACGGCTTGCAGTCATTATTTGGCCGATCTGGCCAAACAACGGAAGGCCCCCGGTGCTACGGTGATTCACAATGGGTTTTGGCCATACGAAGTGCTCTCCAAGGAACAAGCCCGTAAAAATTTGAAGCTGGATCCGGATGCCAAATACATCGGGTTTATGGGACGTACGGTTTGGGAGCTGGCCTGGTGTTTTAAAGCGTTGAGGCAAGGTGTTAAAAAGTATGAAAACTTGCGGCTTGCCATTTGTGGACCGACCATGAGTGAATTGGAAATGAAGGGCTTGGATGAGGAACTGAAAAGTAAAGTGGACTACCTCGGACAGCTGCCCCCGTTGAAAACCCGTGATTTTGCGGCCGCAATTGATATTGGACTTCTGCCTTTGGGAGATCATGAATTTAACAAAAGTCGATTTCCTATCAAATATGCAGAATACATGGCTGCTAATGCCAACGTACTATGTTCCAATGTAGGGGAGTGCGGATTGCTTGCTCAGGAAATGCCGTGGGTAGTGGAGGCCGGTAATGGCATTGACGACTGGTTTGTTGCCTTTGAGCAAATGCTTGATGCCTTGTATTCAGGCACTCTTCCACCGGTAGATCGCTCTCATATCCTGGAACTGTTCTCTTGGAATACTTTAGGTAAAGAGTTGGAGCAGTTGTATTTGAGGGAGTTAGGATTAGCTGAGCAGTCGGTTCCCTTGGTGAAACCATCGGTATCCTCCGTATATCATTAATACAAATTGAATTCCTGACAAAAGTTGTAAAAGGAATTGGTCAGTCAGCACAAGTTGTATAAGTCTGTAGTAGCTGATCATTTGTACATTGGTTATTTCTTAATGAAGTGAAATCAGTGATTTTTAACTTCTTTGATTACTTCAATGTCCTTAACTTATGAAACATTCACTAGCCCTAAAGAGCCAGCTAAAACTGAACTATTGTAAAGTATTGCAAATGCTACCTTTCAGTTCAAAAGTCATCGGACCTCCTAAGGGATATGCAACAGATATAAAAGAATACGTGGAGTCGTATAATTCCCGAAAGCCTTCACATCCTCATACATTTTGGGATTTTGGAAAGGGAAGTTATACGGTGCCCCATCCTAAGAAAATTTGGGGAAATACAGATCCTGTGGAGGAAGAAGTGTGTCATTACCACGATTTTGTCGTGTCACTTCATAAAGGCCGTTTGATCAGTATTCCTTATTCGGTAATTTCCAATGACGATGTTTTATTGAGCGAACTGTCTGACAGTGTGGATACTCCGGCGGCTTTGAATCCGATATTTTTTCATCACCGTTTGCCTAAAACGATGTATTTGAAAGGAAAGGCTTTTGTGTTAGGCACCTTAAAAGATGATAATAATTATGCCCATTGGCTTACGGAAGTCCTGCCTAAACTGCACCTTCTGGAGCAAGCCAATATTGATTTAAATGAAATCGATCATTTTCTACTGAGAACGTACAGAAGTGGTTTTGTCAAAGAACATTTGGCGTATTTGGGCATTCCGGAAGAAAAAATCAGGATTATTGATGATAAAATAGCCAGTGAAAGAGACCTTACCAAAGCTACCAACAGCTCTCCTTATTGGCATGTGGAAGCCGATGAATTGATCGTGACCTCAGTGTTTTGGAAACCTGAGTGTTGGATGGGAGACTATCTTAAAAAACTCTATTTGGAAGAACAAAAATCACCTATCCAGATCTTTGACCGGATTTACGTTCGCAGACATAAAACCAATGGCAGAAATGTAGTGAATGAAGAGAACCTGTTGAATGTATTGAAAAAGTTTGGCTTTGCGATCATTGAAGCGGAAAAGTATACCCAAAAAGAAAAAGCCTTGCTGTTTAACCGGGCTAAAGTGGTAGTGGCCCCTCATGGAGCCGGTATGGCCAATCTAATCTTTTGCGAACCCAATACCCAGGTATTAGAACTTCGGGCAAAAGGCCACTCCTCTTATATCATTGATGAGTTCAGGCAGTTATGTGCCGCTCTTCAACTTGATTTTTCCCTGTTTATCTGTAAGGGGGTAGGGGTGCCTTCCCAATACAATACCGGAGCTAATTTGGATTTGATGGTGGATGTTGAAGCATTTGAAAGCATGCTATCTGAATTGTTGGAATCGGAGTATATGAAAAAGTAGGTGGGATGTTCACTATCAGAGATTTGTACATGACCGGTTGTTAATTATACTTCTCATTACTTGTCGAAACAGAATTGTTAGAGCCATGTCAATGAAGTTGAAAAAAATAACTTTTGAAAACCCTCTCAAAACGTATGTCTATTTGCCTCTGAGCCCTCTGAAGACAATGGTTTCCCGCTTTTTACGGCATATGCCAGTAAGCTCTTCGGTGATAGGCCCTCCTAAAAACTATCTGGCTACCGTTAAGGAGTACTTGGCGGCTTTCACCCAACCGGCTAAAATTTATACGGAAGTGTACCGGGGCAGTTTTTTGGTAAAGCCATACAAGCGTTCTCTGGATGATTTAAACCAACCCGGCCAGGAAGAACAAACCCGGGAATACAATACGTTTCTTTTATCATTGGAAGCAGGAAGATATAGCTCGGTACATAATTGTGTGATTACGGCCCAAGACAAGTTGCTATCCGAAGTATCCAGCTATCCGGATGACGGGTTGAAACACGGTGTTTTTAAGGCCTTGAAGATATCCCCGGTGAAAAAACTTTCGGGAAAAGCTTTTCTGTTGACCGGGCAAGGCGATGCGAATTATTATCATTGGCTGTTACAAATTATTCCAAAATTACATTTGCTAAAGGCTGCAGGGAAAGACATCAATTCCTTTGATCATATTTTGCTGCACCGGCATGATTTGCCGTTTATCGACTTCCTCCTGAAATATTTTGAAGTGGATCAGCATAAATTGGTTAATCTGTTAGAACATCGGCATATTCAAGCCGATGAGTTGGTGGTTACGTCCCCCCTTTGGAAGCCGGAGCCTTGGGCAGTGGACTTTTTGCGAAGCAGTTTTTTGAAAAAAAATAACCGGAAAACACCTGCCCGGAAGCTTTTTATTTCCAGGAAAATGGCCAAACACCGGAAAATTCTCAATGAAGAAGAGGTGCAAAAAGTGCTCGATAAATACGGCTTTGAACCCATTTGTTTGGAAGAATTTTCCCTCTTGGAACAAGTAGAACTAATGGCGAGTGCTCAATATGTACTGGGCCCTCATGGTGCGGGCTTTTCCAACATCGTATTCTGTCCCAAAAACGCAACGATTATTGAAATACGGGCCAAAAATCATCAGGACTATATCATGGACTGTTTTAATGATTTGAGTAGTATTATTGGTATGGACCATTACCTTTTGGAAAGCGAGACCTCCACGGAAACGGACGTGAATGAGGGTACCGATGACATGTGGGTAGATGTGACAAAGCTAGAGGCATTGCTGCATTCCCTGAATCTTAAATAAGTTTTAATATTTAGTCTCATTAACAGATTGAGTTCTGTTAAAATGCCGAAAACCCGTACTTTTATAAAAGTTGTAAGAGGCTGATTTTCATTGAAACAAAACCTTGTTTTGAACAGCCTTTACAACCTTAATAAGGTAAACTGCTTGTATACTAATCAACTCAACAAACTGACAGAAAGGCACCGGAATGGCCCTTTCGTAACAATGCATTTGCAAGGAATACTTAGTTAAATACAGCACCATAATGAAGTTAAAGCTTTACAATTTTCTGCGGAAACTTCCCGTCAGCTCAACTTTAATCGGCCCTCCCAAAGGATGTAACAATGATCTGAAAACCTATATTGATACCTATAATTGTAAGCATCCGAAAACGCCTCATCAATATTGGAATTTAGGAAGTGGTGAATACACTGTACCGCCTCCGGAAAACCTCAAAGAGGCATCCCGAGAGGCGATTGTTCAGACCCAAATCCCCTATAAAAACTTTGTGGCGACTTTGAAAAAAGGGCGCTTGTTGAGCATGCCTTATTGTGTGATATCCAACGATGATATTGTCCTGTATGAAGTCTCAGATTACTTACAGGTACCCCCCGAAAAGAACCCTGTATTTTACTTTCATAAACTGCCCGGAGTAAAAAAACTCAAAGGGAAAGCGGTGGTATTGGCAACTTTATACGATGATAATAATTATGCACATTGGCTTACCGAAATTCTCCCTAAACTTTATTTATTGGAAAAATGTGGGATGCGGATTCAAGATTTTGATCATATCCTGATGCGCTATTTTAGAAGTCCGTTTGTACAGGAGCATTTGGATTACCTGGGTATTCCGAATGAAAAAATCCGGATGATTGATGACCGGACTTCTGCTGAGAAAGACTATTCCAAACGGGAGAATACCTCTCCTTATTGGCATATTCAGGCGGATGAACTCACCGTGACGAATGTTATTTGGCGTCCGGAACCATGGATGCCGGGATTTTTGCAAGATTTATATTTAAAAGAGAATAAAGGACAAGTTACCCCCGGTAAAAAACTATATATCCGGAGGCACAATGCCAAAGGAAGAAACCTGCTTAACGAGGCGGCGGTATTGGACGTATTAGGACGATACGGTTTTGAAATCATTGAAGCGGAAAAGTTAAGCTTGTTGGAAAAAGCCGGACTATTTCATGAGGCAGAGTTTATCGTGGCTCCTCATGGGGCGGGTATGGCGAATATCGTTTTTTGCCAACCGGGCACCTGTGTATTAGAACTGCGGGCCCATGGGCATAGCTCTATCATCATCGATGAGTTCCGGCAGTTGTGTGCAGCCGGAGGCCTGAAATATTCCCTGTTACTTAACGAAGGAGTGGGAGAACCGGAGGAGATCAATACCGGGGCAAATCTTGATCTTAAGGTTGACTTAACCGAGTTTGAAGAGACATTGAAACTGTTTTTGACTCAATGTGTCTCCGCAAACCAGTCGATGACCAGATGACGTAATGCATTTAGTCTCATTAACAAGTCTTGTTTTTAAAAGAGTACTTAATCTTCTTAGTTTTAACAATGATTCATCCATTGATATCTGTAGTAGTTCCGACTTATCAGCGGAATGATTTGCTGAGAGAATGCCTGGCTTGTTTGGCGCCATCCGTGCAGTCTTTGGACAAAAAATATTATGAAGTCATTGTAACGGATGATGGCAGGCAGCATACTGCGGAACAAATGATCAAAGAAGAATTTTCTTGGGTTACTTGGGTGCAAGGACCGGGAAAAGGCCCTGCCAGCAACCGGAACAACGGAGCCAAACAGGCCCAAGGGGAATGGCTGGCATTTACAGACGATGATTGTCTGCCTGAGCACAATTGGTTGGAGTCCTATTACCAAGCAATACAAAACCATCCGGAAACCCAAGCTTTTGAAGGGGCGATTCATCCGGTGGGGGAAGTAGAGCAAGATTTGACAGATTGTCCGGTAAATTTAAAAGGAGGGTGTTTCTGGTCGGCGAATATTTGTGTAAGGAAGAATTTGTTCGAAGAGATCAAGGGTTTTGACGAAAGCTATTTTCTGGCAGCCCAGGAAGATCAACAATTGAAAATAGATGTGGAAGAAAAAGCGCCCATACATTTTTTGCCGGAAACCATTGTCAAACATCCCGTGAGGAAAGTAGCCTTGTGGAATACGATAAAAAATGTGCCCAAGCGCTCTAAAAACTTCGCATTATATGCCTATAAAAACTTTGCTGTGCTGGGCTATCGAAACTGGCTGAACTTTACCTATAAACAATACCGGTTTCATCTATCATCCCTTTATTCCAATTTAAGCAAAGGGTTTTATAACAATGCGCTGATTTCATTGGTGTGGCTCTTGTATGGCGTTCCCCTGAATTGTAGCAATTTGTTACGCTTTCAAAAGGGAGGAGTCACCTTACAAAAACAATAACGGGTGAACCCGTAGGCTGAAAAATACCGCAAATTTTTATTATTAACAATATTCAAAATACCATGAAAGTCTTAATTCTTGCCGGAGGATTTGGTACCCGGCTTAGTGAAGAAACACATGTTCGTCCGAAGCCGATGGCCGAAATTGGTGGAAAGCCAATCTTATGGCATATCATGAATATATATTCCAAATATGGACTGAACGAATTTGTGATTTTGCTCGGATACAAAGGGGCCTATATCAAAGAGTATTTTTACGAATATTATTTGCATAATACGGACTTTACCATTGATCTGAGTTCAAACCAAATCGAAACACATTCCTCCAACAGTGAACCCTGGAAAGTGACTCTGTTGGATACCGGTTTGCATACCATGACGGGCGGACGAATCAAACGGGCGGCTGATTTTATTCAGGATGAAACCTTTTTGTTGACCTATGGTGATGGGGTATCGGATGTAAACATCGAGGAATTACTGTCCTTTCACCGCTCACACGGAGGAGCCATTACCATGACTTCGGTGATGCCGGACGGTCGATTCGGGGCCTTACAAATTGACGGGGAAAATAAAGTGAATTCCTTTATGGAAAAGCCCAAAGGTGATGGCAAATGGATCAATGGAGGCTTCTTTGTGTGCGAACCCAAAGTATTGGAATATATTAATAACGGAGACGGTACCATATTCGAAAGAGAGCCTTTGGAAAAGCTGGCCAAAGATGGTGAACTGTACGCTTATCATCACTATGGTTTCTGGCAATGTATGGATACGTTGAGTGATAAGAAAAAATTAAATCAACTCTGGGACAAAGGCCAAGCCAAGTGGTAGAAATCTGTAAAATGAAAACGGTCAATAAAATACAGTAGATCTGTTTTCGTGAATACACCTTCATCATTAGGCGTCATTTCATTAATGCCTTCATTCTCATAATCTAAATAGTAATCATGTATCAACGAATTTACCAAAATAAAAAAGTACTGATCACCGGAAATACCGGGTTTAAAGGTTCCTGGCTGTCCATTTGGCTATTGAGTTTGGGAGCGGATGTGTATGGGCTTTCCAACGGCATTCCTACAGAGCCTTCCATTTTTGAAAAGTTGAAGCTCGCTCAACATATTACACATTTTGATCAGGACGTACGCGATTTGGAAGGTGTAAAACGCATTATTTCGGAAGTAAAACCCGATTTTATTTTCCATTTGGCAGCCCAGCCCATTGTCAGTATTTCTTATCAAAATCCGGTGGACACTTTTTCTACCAATGTGATCGGCTCCTGTAATATTCTGGAGGCTCTCCGGGTGTCCCAACAGGCTTGTACGGTAGTAATGATTACCAGTGATAAGTGCTATGAAAATGTGGAATGGACTTGGGGATATAGAGAGAATGACCGGGTAGGAGGAAAAGATCCTTATAGTGCATCCAAAGGGGCTGCCGAAGTGGCTATCCGTTCATTTTACCACTCGTTCTTTAAAGCAGAAGACTCTCCGGTGAAGATGGTAACGGTACGTGCGGGTAATGTGATTGGCGGAGGCGACTGGGCTGCCAGCCGGATAGTACCGGATAGTGTGCAGGCTTGGGCCAAGGGGGAAGCGGTAGTGATCCGGAGTCCTCAGGCAACAAGACCTTGGCAACATGTATTGGAGCCATTGAGTGGGTATTTACGGGTAGGGCAACTATTGCATACCAACCGGAAGTTGAGTGGAGAGTCATTTAATTTCGGACCCAAAGCCGAACAGACCAAAACCGTATTGGAACTGCTTCAGGAGTTGAGTCTGTATTGGGAGTTTTCCTCCGAACAAGAGAAATTTCAAATTACCGAAAATACTTCGTATCACGAAGCCGGTTTGTTAAAACTGAACTGTGATAAAGCATTGCATACCTTGCAGTGGTTACCTACCTTGGATTTTGTGCAGACGGCTCAATTTACCTCCGAATGGTATTTCAACTTTTACAGGCATCCGGAAATTGACCTGATGGAATTTACCACAGAACAAATTAATACCTATTGTAACATTGCAAAAGAGTTGAAAATATCATGGGCACTCGATTGATAGAGGGAATACAAATTACCCCGTTAAAAGTGATTCCGGGGGAGCTGGGAGATATTTATCATGCATTCAAACGCTCCGATGAGGGGTTTGAAGGATTTGGAGAGGCTTATTTTTCAAATGTAAAAACGGGAACCATCAAAGGCTGGAAAAAACATAGCCGGATGATTTTGAACCTTGTAGTGCCCGTAGGTGCAATCAAGTTTGTCTTATTTGATGACCGGGAAGGTAGCCCTACTCAAGGCATGTATAATGAGTTTGTGCACTCGCTTGAAAACTACAACCGCTTGACCGTACCTCAAGGTGTTTGGATGGCATTTCAAGGAGTCGGTAACGGACAAAATATGTTGTTGAATATTGCCAGTATCCCTCACGATCCTCAGGAAAGCGAAAACCAACCTTTAGAAGCAATTCAATATGAGTGGTAAGCGACAAAAAGTGATCCTTACGGGAGGGCTGGGTTATGTGGGTGGCCGTATAGCCCGGCATTTAGCACAGACCGGTGAATTTGAAGTGTGGGTAACTTCTCGGAAAGTACCTGTTTCTTTGCCTGAATTCCCGTGCGCCATTCAACAAGTAAACTTAGCTGATCCTGTAGAACTCTCTGAGCTATTGCGTGGAGCAGATGCTGTTGTCCATTTGGCAGCGGTCAATGAAATTGTCAGCACACAAGATCCGCTGTATGCACAGGAAATCAATACCCGGCAGAGTTTACTTCTATTACAAGAAGCCGTGAAAGCACAGGTATCAAAGTTTGTATATTTTTCTACTATTCATGTGTATGGAAGGCCGTTGGAAGGGAAAATCACAGAAGAAAGGTTACCTATTCCTGTGCATCCTTATGCGATCAATCATAAAGGAGCTGAGGACTATGTAATAGCCGCCCTACTTAATCAACAAATAGAGGGCGCGGTATTCAGGCTTTCCAATTCCTTTGGGGCGCCCGTATGGCCTGAAGTTGATCGCTGGACCTTATTAGTCAATGATTTATGCCGTCAGGCTTTTACGCAAGGGAAATTAGTTCTGAAATCGGATGGAACACAATTGCGTGATTTTGTTACACTGACAGATGTTAGCAGGGCGGTAGAACATATGTTACAGGTTGATCAATTGGATGTGGCTGTTCCGGTCTTCAACTTAGGAGGTGAAAAGGCCCTGAGTGTTTTACAAATGACCGAATGGATTGCAAACCGTTTTTTTGCTTTGTTTGGCAAACATATTCCCATAGAGATAGGGGCATCCCAAGCTACTGTTGTAGAACAGAAAGGCTTGGCGTTTAGCATCGATAAATTGAAACGTACCGGATTTGTTTTGCAGAATAATATAGAACAGGAAATAGATGATATGCTGCTGTTCTGCAAACAACATTTTGAGAAGTAGCGAAAGTGTGCACGTCAATGACCTAATGACTCTTGAAAACCATGCGTCAAAAACCAAAAATATTTATTATCACCCCTGTAAAAAACGAAGCCTGGATTTTAGAGCGCTTTTTATCCGTGAGTTCTCATATTGCGGACTATGTCATCATCAACGATCAAAATTCCACGGATGGCAGCCAGGATATTTATGAAAAATATGAAAAAGTAGTGTTGTTAAAAAACGACACTTCTCAATATAATGAAGCTACCCGGCAGTTGGATATGATCAAAAAGGCCCGGGAAATTGAACCAGGTCGCAAAATCATTTTTGCACTGGATTCCGATGAAGTATTTGCGGCCAACAGCTTGCAACTGGCCGAATGGCAGAAAATCATAGAGGCGGAGCCTGGCACCGTTATTCATTTTGAAAAGCCGGAAGTCCTTCCCGGAGTGAACAAAGTGATTCGTTATGACAATACCTATCCGATCGGTTTTGTCGATGAGCATGGCCCGGAATCGGATTTCTATTATCTATTAAGAGGCTTTGCCAAGAAACAACATTTACTATTGGATCAAGGAGTTGATTATACCGTCTCTTCCATTGATGAAAATCCCCAGCTTCATTTACAGGATGTAAAAATATTGCATTATGCTTTTACCCGACCGAAAGCGATCAAATCCAAAATGCGCTTTTACAATGTGGTAGAATCTTCTATGTATGGCCATTCGCTTAAAACCACCCTGCGCAGACGGTATTTCTTTAAAGCTAATTATTACGAAGAGCAAGGGAATATTCAAGTCATGAACCCTGCCTGGGTGAATGCCTGGGAACAGAAAGGGATTGATATGACCAGCATTCCTCAACAAGAAGATTATTGGTGGGATTTTGAAATTCTGGAGTACTTTAAAAAACACGGTAGCCGCAAGTTCTGGTATGACAATATTTGGGATAAAGACTGGGGAACATTTTACCGGAAAAATAGAACGAGCGGTAAAATTTTAGAGAACCACTTGCGCATTGAAAAGCCCCCTTGGTATTTGAAGACTTCTTTAAACGCATTGGATAGGCTGTATGTGTTGGCCCTCAAAATGAGAGAGAAATTATCTTGAGACATTGAGTCAGGAAAATGATTGTTAAAGCCGGATTGGAGAATTTATAATAAAGGAAATATTTTGAAAATCGCATTCATTTCAAATCATCTTCCCCCTACTGTCGATGGAGTAGGAGATTATGTGTATCACTTGGGGCAGGAGTTTGTGCAAAATGGGCATGAAGTTTCTGTACTATGCAAAGCCTTGCCCGAAATTGAAGCGCATTTTCAACGTAATTCATCGGGAATTCAAGTTTATCCTATCGTAAAGAGTTGGGACTTTTCGGCAATTTCTACACTATTAAAAACTTTAAAAGAGATCCGGCCCGATTGGGTTTTGCTACAATATGTGCCGTATTCATTTAACTATTTTGGTGTCCCCTACTGGATGCTGGCTTTGATGGTAACCTTGAAATGGAAACGTTATAAGGTAGGAATTACTTTTCATGAAATAGCGATCAGGATTGCGTTTTCAAAACCCAAGTATCTTCCCATCAGTTTGAGCCAGCGTTTGATTGCTTATGGCATGTCCCTTTTGTCGGATGTCGATATTACCAGTGTGAATCGCTATATCCGTATGCTGCGCTTACCTTTCAAAACAGATGCCCGTAAAGTCCCTATCGGGAGCAATGTGTTTCCCGGGAAGGAAGAAAACACACCGAAGGGAATTGTTAATAAAGATTATTTTTTACTGTGTTCGTTTGGAAGTAACCCCAGAAAAAATGAACTTTTGCTTGGTGTTTTACAAGAGCTTATCCGGGAAGGGGTGCCTGCAAAATTATTGCTGTTAGGGAAGTTGAAACCGGAAGTAAAATCCAGGTTTGAAACCTTGGCGCAAGAAAAACAGGTAAGTGAATATTTGGAATTGACGGGGTATCTGCCCGGAGAGCAATTATTTGAAAAGCTACAAACTGCGGATGTATTTCTATTGATGGAAGACGTCAATAGCAAAGGGTGGGGAGGGATAAGTACTAAAAGTGGCTCGCTATCCGCTGCTTATCTGGCGGGCTTGCCCATTATCAGTACGAAAGGCGATATGACAGATTCCTTTTTTCAAGACCAACAAAATATACTATTGACCGGGACATGTGAGGTGCAAAAGGTGAAAGAACTGGTATTACAGTTGTATTTCAACCCGGAATTAAAAGAACGCTTGAGAAAAAATGCCAGAATGGGGTTTGAACAAAACCTTTCCTGGAGCAAAATTTACTTACGGTATAGAGAAGAGTTGGGCCTTGAGCTGACACAAGAGGAGGCCACAAAGCAACAAACTATACCGGTTACCACAAGAGTGTTTTCGAAATAGGTCAAACTTACTGATTAATTAGGAGCGTAACGTGTACAGTTTATATAAAACAGATTATCCGGCATACCGGTATATTATACTGGCTTTTTATGGCTGGATGCTTTTGGAAGGTATTTTAAGGAAATGGGTGGCGCCTTCCTTGGCAACTCCTTTGTTTTTTGTCAAATATATGATTATCTATCTGGGCTTGTTTCTGTTTTTGATCAGAAAAGAGCGCCTGTCAATAAAGAGTTATCCGTTTATAGGATTTGTCCTCTTTTTTATCTTCTATTGTGTCCTTCAGTTATTTAATTTTAAAGTGACCAGTAGCCCCTTTTTGGGGGTGATCGGTTTTGTCATCCATACCGGCTTTATCACATTGGTCTTTTTACTGCCTAAAGTGATTACGGAGAGAACACAGGTAGATCGTTTGCTTGATAAAATTCAATGGCTGGTGATTCCTATTTTTCTCTTGGGGGTCATACAATATTTTTCCCCGGCATCCAGCTTTCTGAATACCTATAGTGATAAAGACAGTGTGGCCGGAGTGGCCATGGTAGGAGGGCATGTACGGGTCACTACGATATTCTCCTATATAGCAGGGCATACTTCGTTTTTGAACTTTGTTATGTTATTACTTTTCTTTAAAGTACTCCAAATCGAAAAGCTTACCTGGAAAAATATTCTCTTATTGTTTACGGTGTTGCTAGGCGTGTTAAACGCTTTTATGTCAGGTTCCAGAGGGGTGGTATTCATTACCTTCGGGCAATATGCCTTGATTTTCTTTATCTATTCGATTACTCTGAACCGGCAACAGTTTGTCTCTTATACGTTCAAATCCATCGTGGCAATGATTGTATTGGCCGTGGGGATGCAGTTTACGGAACAGGGAAAAACCGCTATTAACTCGTTTATGGAAAGGTTTGAAAAAAACAATGACCTTTCCGGCAGGATTGCCGACTCCTTTGATCCTTTTAAATACGTGGATTATGCAGGGGTTGTAGGAATGCAAATCGGCAGTACGTATCAAGGCGCCTCACAGTTTCTGGATGAACGCTGGCGGATGCCTCCCTACTGGGAAGAAGAGTCCGAACGTCTGGTAATTGAGTTGGGAGTCTTGGGCTTCCTGGTCATTATGATTATGCGTTTGGCCATATTCTTTTATGGCATCCGAACGGTGATCCATATGGATGATAAGTGGTCGAAGCTTTTTGCCATCATCCTTACGGTACATCAGGTGCCTACGGTCATCATTATTAATCAAGTAACCTTTAATTGGGTGGAAAATATTACCTATTGGACGAGTGTAGGCCTTTTGGTATTTATCAATAATTTTCATAATCGCAGTCAACAGCATGAAGCAAGCACTAAAAAATATACTAGTCTCGCATCAGGGTAAGCAATATGTACATCAGCTTTGCTACGCCTTACAGAAAAAAGGACTGTTACAAGGGTTTATTACTTCCATCTGGTATAAGCCGGACAGCTTGCTTTTTCGCCTGGCCAGCCGGTTGCCAAAAGCATTTTATAACAAGCTGGTTCATAGTTTTAAAAAAAGATCTTTTGCTCCTTTGGACCTGTCGTTGATTTCCCAATACCCCTACTATGAATTTTTCAGGCAGTTGGCTGGCAATGTGTTGAAAGTCCGTGGTGAGCGGGGCGTGTTCTTTTGCGAAAGAAAACACGACAAATATGTAAGCCAACAGCTGGATAAGTACCGTCCGGATATATTTATCGGTTATGAAAAGTCGTCTCTTCTCTCTTTTAAAAAGGCAAAAACATTAGGGGCCGTTACAGTATTGGATCTTGCTCAGGTGCATTACGAATATATCCGGTATTTACGCGATCATTATGCGCCTTTTAAAGCCATTATTCACAGTGAAAAACTCTTTGATGCAATCAATACCGTCAAAGGAGCCGAATACAAGGAAGCGGATTATATTATGGCTTTGTCCTCTTTTGCCAAAGATACCTTGGTACAGCAGGGCATTCCCCAAGAAAAAGTGTATACGGTGAATTTAGGTTTTGATCCGGCAAGGTTCAAGTTAAAATCCCATTACAGAAAGGAAGGCGTATTTAAAATTCTTTTTGTAGGAACCATCACCAAACGCAAAGGAATCCAGGTCCTTCTGGAAGCATTTAAATCCTTGGATTTGCCCGGAGTGGAATTGACTATGGTAGGGCCAATGTATGACGGGCAGGACGTATTTGACCAATACAAAGGGATGTTTACCTATGTTCCCTTCTTACATCATGAGGAATTGGTGAAATATTATCAGGATGCCGATTTGTTCGTGTTTCCCTCTTTGTTGGATAGTTGGGCGATGACCGTATTGGAAGCTATGGCTTGCGGGACTCCGGTGATTGTTTCCGAAAATACCGGAGCCAAGGATGCCGTCAAAAAAGGAGGGGGGGAGATTCTACCGATTGACAACGTTCCGCTTTTAAAAGAAAAAATCACACATTTTTATCAAAATAGAAATGCTTTGGAAAGTCTTGGCAAAGAAGCCCACGAGATTGCCCAGGAATATTCCTGGGAACAGTATTATGCCCGTATTGCAGAAGTGATGGAGGAAATATGGGCCAAAAAACAGCGCAAAGTACAAATTGAAGCATAACTCCGGGAGAACGATCTTGAAAAAAGTACTGATTTTATACGAGTTTTTTACACCGGCTTTTAAGGGTGGGGGAATCATCCGCTCCTTGACGAATATAGTCCGGAATTTCCATAAGGAGTACGAGTTTTATGTACTCACGACCAATACCGATTTGGGAGAAAGTGGCCCCACGATTTTGGAAGATATTCAAAGTAATCAATGGTTGGACTTTGAAGGAGTGGCCAAGGTGAAATACCTTTCCAGAGATCAACTTACCTATTCCACATTTGATAAAGAAATTTCTCACATACAACCGGATACCGTCTATATCAATGGGATGTTTGATTTGGCCTTTTTGATTCAACCTTTACGGGTACTCAAGGCATCAAAGAGGAAGGTGAAGATTGTGGTGGCACCGAGAGGAATGTTGCAAAAAGGGGCTTTGGCACTGAAACCTTTGAAAAAGAAAGTCTATTTGTTTCTGTTCAAGGCTTTAGGTTTTCATAGAGGTTTGTATTGGCATGCCACAGATGAACAGGAAGTGTGGGATATTAAAAAAATGATGGGGAAGGGGGTGTCTGTGAGTTTGGCGAGTGTGTTGCCCGACTTACGGGAAAAATCTCCGAAAGGCTTGTCAAAAGTTGCTCGAAAACTCGATTTGGTAACCATTTCGGTGATTGCGGAGAAAAAAAATGTGGGACGTGTACTTTCCGAATTGGAAAAATTTATCCATTCCGATGTGCAAATTACTTATCATATCTACGGCCCTGTGAAAGACAAGGAGTATTGGGAGGGGTGTCAACATAAAATGAAGCGCTTCGAAGGAACCAACATTACAGTTGCCTATCAGGGAAACGTATCCCCGGAACAAGTGGCAAATACCTACCAGCAATATCATTTTATGATTTTGCCCACTTTTGGAGAAAATTTCGGACATGCCATTTTTGAAGCCTTGAATGCCGGAAGGCCGGTGATCATTAGTGATAAAACACCCTGGCGACAATTGACCCGACACCGGGCCGGCTGGGATTTGGCCATAGATCACAACGGGGCATTGCATGAAGTGTTAAATTCTTCATTGGAAATGCCTCAAGAACAGTACGATTTGTGGTGTGAAGGAGCCAGAGAAATGGCCCGTAAGTTTGTAGAAGACTCCCGTTTTTCAGATGAATACAAAGCTTTATTTGGCTAAGTGAGGGATATATGGAGCCATTTGAATAGAACCGCATCGGTAAAAAACGTATAGAAGCTTCACGGAAACCCTTTTTGATATGTCTTTGAAAGTTACTTTCTTTCAGCGAAAACCTTTTGAATTTCAGTTTAGCATTGAAACTCTTTTTCATGCATTAAGAAAAAGTCTGCCTGCTGATATTGAACAAAAAGTAAGCATCTCAAAGTACGAAAGTAAAGGTTTGTGGAAGCGCTTGTATAACGTATGGGAAGCTTCCCGGAAGCAGGGTGAAATTAACCATGTGACCGGAGATGTTAACTATTTGGCCATAGGCTTGAAGAAATATAAAACGATCTTGACTATTCACGACTGTGGGTTTATGCGACATCCTTCCGCATTAGCCCGTTGGTTATTGAAATGGTTTTGGTTAAAGTTGCCCGTACAGGCTTCGGAAATGGTGACAGTAATTTCCGAAACCACCAAAGCAGATCTATTAACTTATGTAAATTGTGACCCCGCTAAAATCCGGGTGATTCCCGATTTTATTTCGGAGGCTTTTCAACCGGCCCCAAAGCAATTCAATCAAAGCAAGCCGGTGATTTTACAAGTAGGGGTAAAGCCAAATAAGAATGTAGAGCGTTTAGTTGAGGCTTTACAGGGCATTGATTGTCATTTGGAAATTATCGGAAAGCCTTGGCCTAAGACTTTGGAAGCTTTGGAAAAAAAACAGATCAGTTACCATTGGCAGGCCAATCTTACCGAAGAAGAAGTAGTGGAGAAATACAAAGAATGTGATATGCTGGCATTTGTCTCTACTTTGGAAGGTTTCGGCATGCCCATCATCGAGGCCCATACCATAGAACGCCCGGTAGTCACCAGTAATCTCTCCTCCATGCCGGAAGTAGCAGGGGAGGCCGCTTGTTTGGTCGATCCTTATGATGTGTCTTCTATACGGCAAGGGGTTTTGAAAGTGATTGAAGAGGAAACTTACCGGACATCCCTGATCGAAAAAGGAAGAGAAAACCGGAAGCGTTTTGCGAAAGAAAAAATTGCAGAGCAGTATTATCAACTCTACCAAGAAATTTATGCAAACCACCGAAAGAATAAAGACCGACTTATCAAAGTTTAAAAACGATTGGTATTCTACGGGAGCCTCTTTGCCCAAGCAAGTTCTTTGGTATTTTACCAACATTGTGTTTTTTATCAACCCCCTGAATCCTTTGAGTTTTCTGAAGGTCCGTCTTCTTCGCTTATTCGGGGCAAAAATAGGGGAAGGTGTGGTGATCAAGCCTCAAGTAAATATCAAATATCCGTGGAAGCTGGAAATAGGAAATCATACCTGGATCGGCGAACATGTTTGGATAGATAATCTGGCTACGGTCCGGATCGGGAGTCATGCTACTTTATCTCAAGGGGCCATGCTTCTTACAGGAAGTCATAATTACAAAAAAGTAGCCTTTGACTTGATTGTTGGAGATATTATCATTGAAGAAGGAGCTTGGGTAGGCGCGAAGGCAGTGGTCTGTCCGGGCGTTACTTGCCACTCCCATGCAGTCTTGTCGGTAAGTTCCGTTGCTACAAAAGACCTGGAAGCGTATCAGATTTACCAAGGGAATCCTGCAGTAAAAAAGCGTGAAAGGACAATAGATAATTGAGGTTTACCAAACTTCTTTGAAAGAACGGTGGCGCATTGTTCAATCCTTCAATCCCTCAACCTTCAATCCTTCAACCTTTTTAATTATGGCACTTTCAAACTCTCAATCGCCATTTCCCTGTGTTTGGCCCATGTTTTTTCCCAGGATTGCTGCCCTTTAGACGTCAGTAAACCTTTTAAAGGAAAGAGAATCATATGTTCGTAATATTCTATCAGGTCTTGTTGGCCACGCCAAGGTAGCACCCCGTTTACCAGTGCTTCAATATGATGATCAAAAAGTTGAGCCAGCAAAAGAGGTTTGAGTTGTGACTGAACGTAGCCGGCTTGCAGTAATTCGTTGAGTGCAGGGACAGTACAATGTTCTATGAAATGCGCTTTGAGTTGAGTAAATTCATTGAAGGAGCGAGGGTACTGTCTTTTTAAGTCCAGAATCACAATGGCAGAGTGCCGGTTGAGTACTGAAAAAATATAGGCATACATCTTCAATATACGCTCCATCGGATCGGCATTTTTCGAAGCGATGCGGTCTAAATCTTCTTGTAAACGACCATAATATCCCTTCAGGCTTTCGTGAAACAACTCTCTTTTGCCTGGAAAATACTGGTACAATGTGCGTTTGGAAATACCAAGGCCGAAGCAAACGTCATCCATGGTGACGCGCTTCGGGCCATAGCACAAAAGTAATTTTTGGGCATGAGCTAGGATTTTTTCCTCCATAGTCAATGATTTATTTATAAAATCTACCATGTTACTTTTGAAAGTTTAGGAGATTCATTTGATCCCCCAAACTTTAATTTTTAAGAAGGAGTTTAAGCCAATTCTAATTCCTTTTCAGCTTCTGCTATTTCGGATTCTCCTTCGTGTATTTCATAATCCTCTAATGGATATTCTTTCTTCTTGTCTAAGCCCAGTTTCTCCATGATTCGCTCAAAGATGTAGTAAATCAATGGAACCACTACCAAGGTCAGGAACATGGAACTGATCAAACCACCGATCAATACCCAAGCCAATCCGTTTTTCCATTCAGCCCCCGCACCGCTGGCCAAGGCAATTGGCAACATACCAAACACCATTGCCAAAGTAGTCATCAAAATCGGACGAAATCGAGCATGTGTGGCTTGTACTAATGCTTTTTTTACATCCATTCCTCTACGAACCAAAGCGTTGGTAAAGTCTACTACTAATATCGCATTTTTTGCGACCAATCCAATCAGCATGATCATACCCAGAATGGAAAAGATATTGAGTGAAGATTTGGTCAGGGCCAAGGCGAATAAAGCGCCAATGATAGCCAAAGGTACTGAGAACATTACCACTAACGGGTGAATGTAGCTGTCGTACAAACCGACCATGATCAAATAGACCAGGAACAAGGAAGCCAAAAGGGCAACTCCCAAAGTACCAAAGGATTCTTCTTGCTGCTCCAATTCCCCTCCGTATTGCACATTTACTTCATCAGGGAGGTTCATCTGAGAAATTTTCTCCTGGATGTCAGCACCTACGGATCCGGTAGGGCGGCCGATTACTTGCGATTGAACACTCAAAGAGGTAATCCGGTTAAACCGTTCCAATTTGGAAGGCGCTTCACTTTCCACAATGTCAGCAAACTGCTTTAACTTCACCAGTTCGTTACGATTGTTGGTAAACGTCAATTCCTCGATATCCGAAGTATTTCTACGGTCAAACTGATCCAGCTGGATGTTGATATCATATTCTTCGGTTTTCCCCCGGAATTTGGTTTCATCTCTTCCATTAAAAGCCGTTCTAAGGTTGGCGCCTACAATATCCATGGTCAAACCTAATTGAGCCATTTTCTCCCGGTTGACAATTAATTGAATTTCCGGGTTTCCTTCCTGTATGGACGTTTCAATTTCTGCTGTTCCGGAAATATTTTCTAAAGCATCCATGATAGAGTCAGCCACTGGCCAGAGTGTTTCCAGGTTCGGGGCTGTCAGGATCACTTCGATTGGTGCTTTGTCAGCCGTACCTACAATACTTACGTTAGCTGGGGTAACTTCTACTCCCGGAATGCTTTCTTCCAACTCTTTTTTGAGTTGACGGGTAAAGGCTTCCGTTCCGAAACTTCGCTCTTCTTTTGCCACTAACTTTACATTGACTTCTGACAGGTAGGCGGTGTTTTGTCCTTCCTGAGCGCTGGATTCCGTACCGATGGTGGTAAACACACTGACAATCTCCGGGTAGTTCATCAGGTGTTGTTCTACTTGTTTGGTTGCGAAACTGGTTTGCTCAATGGTTGCATTTTTATCTAATTCTAATTTTAAGATAAATTCTCCACGGTCACCGCCAGAAATAAATTCACTTCCGATATAACCCATTGGCACCAAGGCAAAACTTAACACTGTCAGAGCAGTGGACAATCCCAATACGATGAATTTGTGGTTAAAAGACCATTGCAACAAGCCAGTAATGGCCTTAGAAAAACCGTTGATCAGTCCTTCAAACTTGTATATAAACCAACCGAAAGCAGATTTCTTATTGATATGCTCCAGTTTGGAAAAACGTGAGGATAGCAAAGGAATCAGGGTAAAAGCGACAAACAAACTCAACATTGTAGAGGTTGCTACCACAATGGAAAACTGGCGTAAGATATCCGAAACCAAACCGGTAGTCATGGCAATCGGTAAGAATACAACCACAATTACCAGGGTGATAGAAGTAACCGTGGCACCGATTTCCCGCACTCCGTCATAGGCTGCCTGTACCCGGTTTTTACCCATCTCCAAGTGCCGGTAGATATTTTCAATGACTACGATAGCATCATCCACCAAGATTCCAATGACCAATGACATTCCTAACAGGGTCATCAAGTTGAGGCTGAAGTTGAACATTGACATTACAATGAAGGTAGCCACTAAAGAAGCCGGTACGGAAATCATGACAATGATTGCATTCCGGATACTGTGCAAGAACAACAACATGATAACGGATACCAATACAATGGCAATCACCAAATCGTGTACAACGGCATCTACAGAGTCCATGGTGTAAGTAGAGGAGTCTTGCGCTACGTTAAAGGCAAGGCTTTCCTTTTTATATATGTCCTCCAACTCTTTAAGTTTTGCCCGTACTAATTCACTTACCTCTACCGCGTTGGCGTCCGATTGCTTCTGGATGGTCAAACCAATTGCATTTTGCATATTTACCCGGCTCATTACTTCGGTTTCCTTTTGCATATCGCGCACTTCTGCCACGTCTTTCAAGAAAATTTTCGAGCCATCGGCATCACTGGTAATCACCAGATTTTCCAGGGCAGAAACCGAAGAGAATTTACCCGCCAAACGAATTAACTGTTGGCCTTTTTCATTTTTGATTTTTCCCGTTGGAAAGTCCAGGTTGGAGCTTTCTACTGCCTGAGCAACATGCATTACGGACAAGTTGTATGCATTTAATTTATCTCGGTTAATCAAAATATTGATTTCTCTTTCATCACCTCCCAACATTCTTACTCTTGCAACTCCGGGAACTTGCCCGAGTACGGGTTTGATTCTTTTATCTACCAATTCGTAAAATTCCGTAGGAGACATAGAAGCAAAAGCTCCGATCCGGATAATAGGCAAATCATCGATACTTACCTTACTGAGTGATGGCGGATCGGCATCGTCCGGCAAATCTTTTACAATCGCATCTACTTTCCGTTGAGCATCTTGTAATGCCATGTCGGCATCCTGGCCATACACCAGTTCGATCATTACCAATGAAAAACTCTCTTGTGAGGTAGAGGTAACCTTTTTGATCCCTTCCATGGACGAAACGGCATCCTCAACTTCTTTGGTAATGGACATCTCTACCTCTTCAGGAGCTGCCCCGGGATAGAAGGTAGCAATGGTAATGGTGGAGGAGGTAAACTTTGGCAACAGCTCATAATTGAGCGTAGTGAAACTAAAGATCCCTCCTGCAATCAGGATCGAAAAGATCACTACCACAATAGTGGAGCGTTGTATGGATAATTTTGTGATTTTCATTTTTGCGTTTTATTTCAATCGAAAAATCAAGTTGTCAAATGCTGAAAGGAAATGCTTATAGCGTTACCTTTTTTACCGGAGTACCTTCCTTCAGGTTAATTTGCCCGGAAAGCACCACTTGGTCTTGTTCGCTTAAGCCACTGATGATTTCTACCTGGCCCTCAAAGGATGCACCGATTACTACAGGCTTTTCAAAAGCTTTTCCCTCTTTTACTACAAACACTGTTGGCTTTTTGACACTCCCCACAATGGCTTGGCGTGGCAGGGTATGGATGGCCCGGTTGCTTTGAGGAATGAAGCGGGCTTCTACAAACATTCCGCCTTTCAACGAAGAAGTATTTTTGACTGCCACTTCAATGTTGTAGTTCAATGACTTATCGGCTTTGGCCGCTACTGATTTTACAGTCCCTTCTAAGGTTTTTTCAGGGAATAATTTAGAGTGAATCAATACCTTTTGCCCATTGGCAATGTAGAGAATGTCCCGTTCAGGCACTTTCACATTTAAGTACAATAAATCCGTATTCACCAAGTCATATAATTCTTGACCGGGAGATACATAAGAACCCTTTTCAAAGTAATCTTCATTCAAAATTCCATTGGCCGGGGCTTTGATGAAGGTATCGTTGTAGGCCTTTTTGGAGGAGATTAATTGCGCTTGTGCATTTTTATGGGCTAGACGCGCTTCTTCCAATTGTCTTTGGGTGATGGCCTCCGTTTCGATCAGTTTTTCAAAGCGTTGCAAGTCCCGGGTTGCTTTTTCGAAGTTGGCTTCTGCCACCAGCAAATTGGCTTTGAGTCTTTCGTTATCCACGGTTGCCAATAATTGCCCTTGGCGTATCTTTTCTCCTTTGCGCTTGCGCTTTTGAGTGATCTTCCCTTGTGCTTCGGCTACAATTTGAATTTCTAAAGAGGGTTCGAAAGTCCCTGTCGTCAGGATGGGCCGCAAGGAACTGTCCACCTGTAAGTGGATCAGTTCCACTGGAATGGCCTCACTGGTAATGTCGGCAAGTTTTGCTTCTTCCTGAATTTCTTTTTTGTTATTTTGTAAGGTAAAAGCAACTAAAGCAATAGCTCCAAGTACGAATATGGAAATGGCTACTTTTTTCATTGTTGTACAGCGTTGAAAATTTGAGTTATTTAATTAATTGGTTGAGCTCACCTTTTGCTTTCATTAAATTCAGCTCGGCAAGTTTATACTTGAGTAATTCCGTATTGAGGTTGATTTTGGCCTCTCGTAATGAGGTTTCGGCATTGAGCAAGTCAGTCAGAGGTGAAATTCCTTCCTTGTATAAATCCTGAGTTTGGTTATATACTTTAAAGGCCAGTTCTATATTTTCTTCCTGGGCTTGAACGGATTTCATACTGTTTTGCAGTTGTGCAATGGCATTTTGCTGGTCGGTACGGATGGCATTAGAGAGGTAGCGCTTGTCTTCCTCTACCTTCAGCAAGTCCAGTTGGTTTTGTTGTACCTGGGTACGCTTTCGCATGCCATCGAAGATGGGAATGTTTAACCGGAAACCGATGGTAAACATGTCAAACCATTCCCGGTTGGTATCGAAAAAGTTAAATTGATCCCGTTGCGCTTGGTAGTTAAATTGTGCAAAAGCGGAAAGGGTGGGCAGGTATCCGGCTCTGATGTTTTTCTGGTTGAGTGTATAAAGCTCTTGTTGCATGTTCAGTAGCTTCATGCCGGTGATGTTCTGAATGGATGCCGTATCTGCTGAGATACTACCCAAGGAGGAAGAGCTTACTTCCGGAGCTTTGATTTCCAAGGGTTCTTCTACGGACATTCCCATCAGCAACTTCAAATAGTTCTTCTGATTGGTAATGTTGGAATTCAAAGAAGTTAACTGTGTATTGATATTGGTGATGGAAACAGCCACCCGGTTTACCTCAATTTCATTGACCAAATCTTGTTCTTTCTGTGCAATCAGAATTTTTTTCAGCTTGACTAATTCATCCAGGTTGCTTTGTAGTACGGCTTGTTGCTCTTGCAATTGAAATAATTGATAATAAGATTGAGCCACGTTCAACACTACATCTTCTTCGGTTTTTATTTCCTGTAAAGCGTAGAGTCTTTCTGAAGCCTTGGCTGCTTTGAGTCCCACAAAGAAAGACCCATCGTAGATCAACTGTTCCGCTTTTATGCCTGCCGTAGCATTGTATTTTGTCCCGAACTGTACCGGTATCATTGTGCCCGGTTGTTGTACGAGTTCACCGGGTAATAACTGGGTGGGCAGGGCAGGGTTGATATCCAGGTTTACATAGGCATTTACCTGAGTCAAGCCGTTACTTCGCACTTCTTTGGTGTATTGAGAAGCTTGCCTGGACTCAAATGCTTTTTTCCGGATTTCTACACTATTTTCTACGGCATACTGTAAGCATTCTTTGAGCGTAAAATGCTTTGTTTCCTCTTGGGCATTAACCCGGAAAGGGGAGAGTAGCCATAAGGACAGTGTGAACATGAGAAGTTGCTTTTTCATCACAATGATTTTTTGACAAAATTGTTTTTAAACTAATTAATTACTTATGTTATTAGTGTTTGGTTCGGTATTTTAAGAACTAAATGAGTTGAAAAAAAAGCACTTTGATCTTTTGATATGGATGCCTGTGCTCATCTTCCCGGTTTATTGTATGTAAATGATGGCTTGTTTACTTTTTCAAAAGTTGTATACTAGATGTATGTAATTGTTCCATAAGGTTCACCAAATCAATAAGGTGTTTATTGAATTCATGAGTTTCTTCAGGTCGTTGTTCTATTACTTCACTCAAAAGCTCGTTCAGCTTTTTTTGTCTTTTTAATTTTTTTAGCAAGAAATCTCTCCACGCCCGTACCTCTAATCGGTAATATCGTTTTCGGGCTAGTAGTTTATGTCCGTAGGACAACATACCTGCTTGAAGCAAAATATTGATGGCATGGTTTGTAGAGCTTTTACTAAGTTGTAATTGTTCTTGAATTTCATCTATCGTCATTTCTCTACAAGGACTTACCAACAGTAAAGCGACAATGCCTGCGATTGCCGGAGAAGTATTGTCTTGTTCCAGTACGGTGACAATTCTTTCTACTAATTGAAGTTGCTGTTCATTGAGTTGATAATTCATTTATATCTGCAAATTTATATAATAACTTTTTAGTTCTGTTATTAAAGAACTAAAAAAGTAAAAAAAATTAACTTTCACTTAACAATCGAATCATCTCCTGTGTGACTTTGTCCATATGATTTGCTATTTCTAGAATTTTTTGATTGAATTCGGGGGTTTTCTGAGTTCTTTGTTTGGCCACCTCTCTTAAAATGCTGTGAAATTCCAAACGCTTTTGCATAAGCTTTTTGTAGATCATTTGCCATTCAAAGATCCTTAAACGGAAATAACGCTTTCGTTCACCGATCCGATGGTGGTATTCAATTAATTCCACTTGCAATAGCATGTTAATGGCATTACTGGTGGCACTTTTACTGAGCAGTAAGGTTTCCCGGATGTCGTCAAAGGTCAATTCAGGGTCATCACTTACAAATAGTAAAGCTAACACACGGGCTACGGCAGGTTGTACATGGTCTTCTTGCTCCAGCCATGCACTGATGCGTTCTATTAACTTTACTTGTTGCTCTCTTAATGTTAATGCCATATCTTTGTAATCCTTTTGGAAGCAAATTTATAAATTACTTTTTAGTTCTGCAAAAAAAGAACTAAAATCCTTTCTCTTTTTAACGCCTTCTTTCCTCGTTTTGGTTTTTTTTTTATGTAAAAAGCTTTTTCTCCGGAAAATTTCATTGCTTTTCCTTTTGTACAATCGATTGTTATCTCTACTGAATCCATTAATTTTAAGCAAACACAAAGCAATTATAAGCTTATACTATTCACCTAATGGAAAAAATTTAAAGTTCAATGAAAAAAATAACTACCTATCTGGTGCTTGCATTGGTTTATTGCAGCGCCTGGGGACAAGCCCCCGAAATCATTCCGGCTCCGGCTTCCGTGATGCCCATGGATGGGGAATTTCAATTGCATAAAAAGGCAGCTATCTATTCTTCAAATGCATTGAAGCCGCTCGCAGAAAAGTTGATTGCGGAAATAAAAGATCAGGGGATCTCTTTGACTCATTCTTCAAAACAATTTTCAGGAACTGGCATTCATTTACGCTTGGACCCAGACCGGAAAGATTGGGGTAAAGAAGCATATCAATTGACTATCAGTCCACAAAAAATAGAAATCATCGCCAGAGACGAAGCCGGCCTATTTTATGGAGGACAATCTTTATTACAATTGGTTAAAGTACAGGAAGGGCAAAAGCATATAAAATTAGCCTGTATGAAAATTGGAGACCAACCCCGAATGGCTTGGAGGGGGCTTATGCTGGATGAATCCCGTCATTTCTTTGGGAAGGAGAAGGTAAAGCAACTGTTAGATTGGATGGCTTATTACAAGATGAATCGTTTCCATTGGCATTTAACAGATGAACCCGGTTGGAGAATTGAAATTAAAAAGTACCCTAAATTGACTGAAATAGGGGGGAAGGGCAATTGGCATGACCCTAATGCAACGGCTCGCTATTATACACAGGATGAAATCCGGGAGATTGTGGCCTATGCGGCCGAAAGGCATATTGAAATCATTCCCGAAATTGATATGCCCGGGCATGCAACGGCTGCTAACCTGGCTTATCCCGAGTTTTCCGGAGGAGGAAGTAAAGACTATCCCGACTTCACTTTCCATCCCGGGAAAGAGGCTACTTACCAGTATTTAACCGATATTTTGAGAGAAGTGGCAGAGTTGTTCCCTTCTTCCTGGATTCATTTAGGAGGAGATGAGGTGCATTTTGGAAACAAACAATGGGCTTCAGACGTCCGTGTTCAGGCTTTGATGGAAAGAGAGGGGTACACGAGTTTGAGAGAAGTGGAGTTTTATTTTATTAACCGTATGGCTGACTCAGTGAAACAATTGGGGAAAAAAGTGATTGGCTGGGATGAGGTGATTGAGGCAAACCTGCCTACTCAAAATACCTTGGTGATGTGGTGGAGACATAACCTACCGGCACAGCTGGACCGGGCAATTCACCACAACTATCAGGTAGTTCTTTGCCCGAGAATCCCTTTGTATTTTGACTTTGTTCAACACGATTCTCATCAATACGGGAGGCGTTGGAACGGCTTTAGTGAATTGTCAGGAGCTTATGGTTATCCGGACAATACCCATCAACTGAACGATAAACAAATGGAGCAAGTGGTGGGTATACAGGCAAATGTGTGGTCGGAGCGGATTGCCGATCCGAAACGGTTGGATTTTATGACCTTCCCACGGATCTGTGCGGTGGCGGAGGCCGCCTGGACACCGGCTTCCCAAAAAAATTATGAAAGTTTTATTCTCCGCCTCAAAACCATGTTGCCACAGATGGACCAAGATAATGTGTATTATTTTAATCCCTTTGATATTAACGCTCATCCGGAGCCCAAAGGAGTAGAAAAAGCAAAGTAGAATACACAAGAAGGCCGTAGCAACTTGAGAGTACTTGCTACGGCCCTTTAGAATTTATTGGAGGGTTTTATAATCGAACCCTGTATTGAAGGGTAAAGTTCCTGGGTGCTTCCATTTTCGCAAAACGGATGACGTATTCATCGTTGAACAGGTTCCGGACGATAAGTGTAAACTTTCCGAGTTTTTTAAGATCTACTCCCGTTCGCAAGTGAAAAGTATGATTTCCCCTTGCATTTTCTTCACGGTATTCTTTTGCCCCCGGAATGGCTCCGATAATTGCATCATCCACCTTATCCACAAAACCGTAATATCGATAGTCAAGCCCTATAGAAAGGAACTTGTAAGAGGCGGTAATGTCTGCTTTGGCCAAACTTCTATGATGGTATTTTAACAACGGGGAGTGCACTTCTTCCGAATCATTGAACATACTTTTGAAAAACCTGCCGGTGTAAGTGCCTAGGTTTTTTAGCTCTTCATCCGAATTCAAATCAACGGGATAATTATAAGAATAACCGAGTGAAAGGCGTAAGGGAATCATTCCGACTTGTCCTTTGCCCAATACGGAAGCTTCAAATCCTCCGATACGGGCCCGGGTCACATTTCCGGTTTTAAAGCCGATATATTTGATAAGGTCTTCCGTAGGTACGGAGTCGAGCGTGTCCGGTGGATGGTAACCAAATTGAAATTCGATCATATCATGGTAATCAGTCAAAAAGAGGGCAAAATCCAAATAAGCATCCCACTGGTCGATTTGCACTTGTCGTTTGATCCCCAGTTCTGCATTCCATCCGTATTCGGGTTTTAGTTCGGGGTTAGGAAAAATAGGCACCAACTCTTTGGATTTGTCTACAAACATTTCTGCCAAGCTGGGCATCCGGAATCCTTGACTGAAAGAAGCCCGTAGGTGAGTGGCTGTGGCCAGTTGATAATTGATTCCTCCACGAAATACGGGGATAGTTTTTGAATCTTTTTGGGCAATTTTATAATGTTCAATGCGCATTCCGGCACTTGCATTTAAGCGTTGGCCGGAGTAATCCAATTGTCCGAAAAGACCTAGAGTGTTTCCGTGATTGTTGCCAAAACCATCGGGATCGTCTACCTGAAAATATTGAAAACTGGCGCCTGTAACCAGTGTAAAGGGTTCGGAAAGGCGGGTTTGAAATTGATAGTTTGTATTGAAAAAATCCGATTGTAGGTTATTGGTAAAGTTGAGAAACTCCACATGATACCACCGGGTTTTCAATTCATGTTCATCTCCTTTGGGAGTCAATACACTCAGGAAAGGGTCTATGTGGTATTGCCTTTGGTCAATACGGACCAATCCATTTTCCTGTTGAGGGTTGTTGCCGATAAAAGGGATATAAGCCCCTTCGTCTTTGTTTTCCCAAAAGATAAATTCCGCTTCTTCACTTTCCATAATACTTCCGTGAAAGCCCCAGGTAAGTCCATGTTTTTGTTTGGGACGGAGCCTGAATTTGGCGGATACTTTTTTTAGGGATTGATCCACATTTCTTAAATAGCCGGATGCTTTCATATAGTTTCCACCCACTACCAAATCCGCCCTTTTGAAAGGTTGTTTGTGGCTTATCAGTAGTCCCGCCTGATAAGGGGGTCGGTCCCACCAGGCTATTTCTTTGCGTTTGGGCTTACTATAGGCAGTATAAAAAGTAAGCAATTTGGTTTCAGGTTTTTTATCCGGCCAGCTAGTCCGTAAATGAATCACCCCATTCAAAGCACTGGAACCGTATAAGGTAGAGGCAGCTCCTTTGAGTACTTCAACTTTATCGGCAAACTCAATTGGTAAAAAATTCCAGGGGATGCTATTTCGGTCGCCAGTGAGTAGAGGTTGTCCGTCTACCACCATTTGCACCCGGCTGCCGATTCCATAAGAATAGTTACTTCCGCCCCGTATCGCTACTTGTCCGTCTACTACTTCTGTTCCCGGTAGTTTGTCAAGGGCATCTGTCAGCGTAATCGCATTAACGTCTTTGATCAGTTGTTCACTAAGTAAATCCACAGAAACCACTTCCTCCATAATTCTTTTGAGATAGCGGCTGGCCGTAATATTGACCGATTCCAATTGATACGTTTTCGGAGATAAGGCAACTTTTAAGGTATCGGAAGGGGCGTTAGGCACAATGCTTTTGGGTAAGTAATTCAAGTGTTGAAAAGTAAGAGGCGAATTGTCTTTATCCTCCAAATGAATTTGAAAAAAGCCCTGGGCATCGGTAACGGTGAGTAAGGAGTTATTTGAATGAATACTTACATCCGGGATGCCTGTTTGTGTTTGTTGGTTGATCACAGTGCCTTGGACCGTGAGGTTTTGTGCCATGGTGTGTGAAAAAAGCCCTGTGAGGCTGTTGAGTAGAAAAATCAGTTTAAAAAACTTCATTAGAATACAGAGGTTGAGTAGACAAGTTGTGATTTACCCGGAATCGCTAAATGGCCATCAAATTTTTGAACATGTTTAAAATTCGTTGTGGAGCGCTTCCTGGGAGGTACTCCTTTGGTGATAAAAAATTCTCAGTTTAGTCGAGCCCTTATAAAAAGAACTGTAGATCACAGTTGTAACTTGTGCAGGAATAATTAATTATAGAAGTAATCCAGGGTGTATTCGTTTTTTGTTGGTTTGAAAATGAGTCTTTTATTAAGGGTTCATCTCTTTTTTGAATGATTGAAGTGGTTTACACGTATCGTTTTTGACCGAAGATGGAATCAAAATCGGCTCATCAAGGCATTTTTTGAAAAGAATAGCCAACGCTATTGTTGAAAAAAGGAATACAGAGGAGGCGTTTTTAGAAAAAAGAAAAAGGTTAATTCACTTCATTGATAACTAGCTCTCTGTAATAAAGGTAAGTGAAGTTATGAAAAGATTACACAATAGACCGAATGGAAATAGTCAAAACATCCGGAAGAAAGAAGGTTGCTCAAATTAAGGATTGGATTTTTTTACGTTGAGAGAAGAAAGTTTACGAAAAAACACTAAAAAAATAACCTGTCTCTAATGACTTAAAATTATACAATTTACTATTTGTTTTATTTTATTACATTCCGGGAAATATTTTATGTTACCTTGATTTTATTTATTTTTTATTGAATTATTTTGATAGAAATGGATTCTAACTTTCTGTAAAGCAATTTTTTTGTAGCAATATTTTTTTAACTCGTTCAAAAGTGAAAGAACAAGGGCTGTTTTATCACTAAGATGAAAATGCGAAAAAATGCATAATAAGTATGGATTTCTAACATCGGGATAATTTATACAAGATAGTATTCACATAAGTTCTGCGTTTTACCCTCAAAGAAGATAAAATACATTTTTTAATCAATATTTGACTCTTGCTATGAAAAGGAAAATCGCGTTATCCTCTGTTGCTATCTTAACTTTTTGCCTCTTATTTGCTACTAGCTGTAAGCCACCAAGGTACCGTGCTTGGTACAAAGGGCAGAAGTCAAAATATGCAATGTTAGATCGTCATGTAGATTGCCCGGATTTTAATACCAAAAGGAAAAGAAAATAAGTTATCAGGATAAAATTCTTTCAACCAGTTATTAGGGACATACTGCTATCTGCAAAAGGTAGCAGTTTTTTTATGTCCTGTGCGAAAGTATTAGCTTGGGAATTCTAGGAGTTGCCCGCTCTTAGCACAATTCTTTATATCTTTAAGCCTCAAAAACAGAGTAACCATTATAGGTCGGTAAAAGGAAATCCCTGTGATCAAGGCAAAAATTAACATTGCCTAAACCTTGATATTGACCGGTACAGCACAAACAACAATACTTTTTTTAGGTTTAACCTTTCCTGATTGACGAATGAAAAAACTGATAGTAGCGATTGACGGCCATTCTGGCTGTGGAAAAAGTACAACAGCCAAGCTGTTGGCCGAGCAGCTAAATTATATGTATATTGACTCGGGAGCAATGTACCGGGCCGTCACTTTATATTTTTTGCGTCAAGGAATTGCCCCGGACGATGTCTTTCAAGTGAAACAATCATTAGAACAAATAGATATAACCTTTGAAGTAAATCCTGAAAGTGGAAAATCCGAAATCGTATTGAACGGAGAAAAAATTGAGGCGCAGATCCGTACCATGGAAGTGTCGGGCAAGGTGAGTGAAGTCAGTGCAATTCCTGTGGTCAGACGCTTTTTGGTAGAGCAACAACAGAAGTTGGGAGAAAACAAGGGCATCGTGATGGATGGAAGAGATATTGGCACGGTGGTATTTCCGGAAGCAGAAGTGAAAGTGTTTATGACGGCTGATATTATGCAAAGGGCTATGCGAAGACAAAAAGAGCTGGTCAAAAAAGGACAAAAAGTGGATTTAAGCTCTATTATTGACAACCTGAGTAGTCGTGATTTTCAGGATTCCAATAGGGATGATAGCCCTTTGAGAAAGGCGGATGATGCCGTGGTATTGGATACTTCCAACATCACCATTGCCCAACAAACGGAACGTATTCTGGAAGTGGTGCAACAAAAACTTACCAAGGAGGCTTGAAAAATACGAGAGGTTAGGGTACAAATACCCAATTAATTACCAACTTTGTATTCCATATTATTCACTTTTACTGGATCAACACGATGGAAGTAGTCATAGACGGGAAATCAGGGTATTGCTTTGGGGTGGAGTTTGCCATTCAAATGGCAGAAGAAGAGATGAATGACTCCGGACAATTGTATTGTTTGGGAGATATCGTTCATAACCGGATGGAAGTAGAACGCCTGAATGCCAAAGGCTTGCAAATTATTGACCGGGAGCAATTAGCATCCTTGAAAGATTGTAAAGTTCTGATACGGGCTCATGGCGAACCGCCGGAAACGTACCGGACTGCAATTGAAAATAATATTGAGCTGATTGACGCTTCATGTCCTGTCGTATTAAAATTACAAAACCGGGTGAAACATGCCCATGACCGTATGCAGTCCAACGAAGGGCAAATGGTTATCTACGGAAAACAAGGACACGCGGAGGTAATAGGCCTGAATGGACAAACCCAAAACTCGGCCATCATTGTCACTACAGTGGATGACTTGGAGAAAGTGGATTTTTCCAAACCGGTGACGCTTTTTAGCCAAACAACCAAAAGCACCAAGGGGTTTTACGAGTTAAAAGAGGAGATTGAACGCAGGCTGGACCAAGTGAACGGTGAAGGAGCTCATAAGGAAATGTTTAATGCCAATGACAGCATTTGCCGGCAAGTTTCTAACAGAGAGCCTCAAATGAATAAATTCTCTTTGGAGAACGATGTGATTATTTTCGTGAGTGGCAAGAAAAGTTCCAATGGAAGGTCCTTGTATAATGTGTGCTTACGAAATAACGAACGAAGCTATTTTGTGGAAAACGAAGAGGAAATCAACCCTGCTTGGTTTAAACCGGCCGATAAAGTGGGAATTTGCGGAGCTACTTCTACTCCCATGTGGTTGATGGAGCAAGTGGCTGATTTTATCCGTAAGTTGGAATCCGAATTAGTGAAATAGAAAATAACTACAGGTATAAGTAAAAAAGGCGTGAATCTTCATTCACGCCTTTTTTACTTTATTTTGACAAACGAAGAACGAAGTGATTGCCTAAATCTCGTCACTAGGATTGTGTGTTTGGGCTTTTTTAATCAGTTTTCCGATTTCTTGGTCGATCATCCATAAGCCATGTTCTGAATTCTCACCAATCAGGTCAAAGATTTCTAAGATGCGTCTTGCCAATTCTTCTTCTTCTCTTTGTTCTTCTACAAACCATTGTAGAAATTGGAAAGTCCCGTAATCTTTTTTCTGCATGCAGAAATCTACAATTTTATTAATGGAGCGGGTGACAGCCACTTCATGTTCCAAGAGTAATTCAAATACTTCGCGTACAGCGGCAAATTCTGTTTTGATGTTGCCGATCTCAGGAGCTAAAGCATGTCCGCCGGATTCATTCACATAGCGGAAAATTTTCATCATGTGCATACGCTCCTCTTCTGAGTGGTGATATAGAAATTCGGCAGCATTGACAAACCCCTCTTTTTCACACCAAGACCCGGCTGCTAAATAAAATTGGGAAGACTCGCCTTCCATTCGTATTTGTTTGTTCAGTTGCTCTTCTACTTCCGCGGTTAATGAAGTTTTCAGCCTTTTTAGAGTTTTCATAATCTTTTTGAATTCTTAAATGAGTGTGCAATTGATCTTGTAACAAAACTACAATTATTGTTGCGGTTTTGTTCAGGCGAAGCTTAATTTGAAATTATACTAAATTAGCGTAAGGGGTTCTATAAGGGCTGTTTTAAGTGAAAAAAGCCTCCAAGTACTAAGGCTGGTAAAACAGCACTTGAAGGCCAACGGATTTCAACCGTATTGTTACCTTAATCTCTTTCGAAGGGCTTCTCTGTGGGGGTGACTGATAACTCTTTGTTTTGTCTTACCTTTGCGAAGCAAAACGAATACATATGGATTACCTTCAGTCAATTGTAGATATAGCCATTATCAGTGCAAGGTTGCACGTCAGAAAGTTCGTCTTATCCCCCGGGTCGCGATGTGCTCCGCTAACCTTGAGCATAGTACGGCATCCGGATCTTACCACCTATGTCATTCCGGATGAGCGCTCTGCCGCTTATGTAGCGTTGGGAATGAGCCAACAGACGAGGGAAACGATAGGTTTGGTTTGTACTTCCGGTACCGCTGCCCTCAATTATGCTCCCGCAGTGGCCGAGGCTTTCTATCAACAAGTGCCTCTGTTAATCTTGACGGCAGACCGTCCGCCTGAGTGGATTGACCAACAAGACGGACAGGCCATTCGGCAGCAAGGTATTTATGGTAATCATCTAAAGGGCAGTTACCAATTGCCCGTATCTACAGAGCATAAGGATGCGGCCTGGCATGTACAACGAATGCTTTCGGAAGCCATTCAACTCGCTCAATCCTATCCACAAGGGCCGGTACAGGTAAATGTACCCATTCGGGAGCCGTTTTACCCACAGCCGGATGAGCGGTTTCATTTTGATCATAAATGTAAAGTCATAGAAGAGCAGAAGGGAGAATGCCGGCTTTCGGAAACTACTTGGCAAGAGTTGATTGAGAAAATCAGACAAACGCCTAGAGTTTTGTTGGTGCCAGGGCAGCAACTACCTTCCCCGGCTCTACTGGAGAGTCTGAACCACCTTCCTTTTCCTATTGTATCGGATATCATCTCCAACCATCACGGACTAAAGAATGCCGTGTATCACCAAGATGCCTTCTTAATCAGTCAGGAGGAACTCAAGCAGAGCTTGCAACCTGATTTGCTGATTACGTATGGAAACTCGGTGATTTCAAAAAATTTGAAACTCTTTTTACGAAAGTACCAAGCTAAAGAGCATTGGCATATTCAGGAGGCTGGAGCCGTAGCGGATACCTACCAAAGCCTTACCAAGGTGATCCGTACCTCTCCGGAGTATTTTATGGCCGGTTTAGCGGGAAGGTTAGAAGAAGAACGTCAATATAAAGCGTACCGGGAACAGTGGCTGAAAACGGACCGGGAAGTGGCCGAAACGCACAAGCGTTTGGCACAAGAGCATACATTTCATGAATTGGCAGTGGTTCAACAACTCTTGGAGGCCTTGGACGGGCCGGTGCATTTGCACCTGGCCAATAGTATGGTTGTTCGGTATGCCAACTTTGTCAATTTAAGAGGGAAAGAACATGTAAAGGTATTTGCAAACCGCGGAACGAGTGGTATTGATGGAAGTAGTAGCACTGCCGTAGGGCATGCCTTGGCAAATCCCGGTGTCACTAATATCTTGGTGACAGGAGATATGGCCTTTTTCTATGACCGGAATGCCTTCTGGCATCAGTACCCTCTTCCTAATGTTAAGGTGTTTCTCATGAATAACCAAGGAGGCGTGATTTTCCGGATGATCGATGGACCGGCTAGGCAGCCTGAGTTGGAGGAGTATTTTGAAACCAAACAAACCTTAGAAGCCCGGCATTTGGCAGAAGAGCATGAGTTTACGTATTATCAAGCCGGAAATCAGCTGGAGTTTCAAAAGCAATTACAGGAATTTTTGCAAAATCAAACGGCTCCTTCCATTTTTGAAGTCAAAACAGATAAAATAAAAAGCAAAGAAGCTTTTGTCTCATATAAGAAGCATATTGCTTCCATGGGTGAAACAGAAGCTTAGAGTAGTCACAGGGTTTATTTTTCGAGTGTAGCTTTAAACATTAATTTATTTTTATACATATTAAAATTCAAACAAATGGCAAGTCAATATAAATGGGAAACCATTAAAGAGTTTGAAGATATCAGATTTGAATATTGTGAGGGAGTAGGTAAAATCACGATCAACCGTCCTCGCTATCGAAATGCATTTACTCCTCAAACCGTACAGGAGATGATCGAAGCGATGGATCACTGCCGCTACGATGAGAATATCGGAGTGGTGATTCTGACAGGAGAGGGAGACAAAGCATTTTGTAGTGGAGGAGATCAAAACGTAAAAGGAGTAGGAGGATATGTGGGAAAAGACGGGGTGCCTCGCTTAAACGTGTTGGATTTACAAAAGAAAATCCGCTCATTGCCGAAGCCTGTAGTGGCCATGGTGAACGGATTTGCTATTGGAGGAGGACATGTGTTACACGTAGTATGTGACTTGTCCATTGCTTCGGAAAATGCGATTTTCGGGCAAACCGGACCCAAAGTGGGAAGCTTTGACGGTGGTTTCGGATCTTCGTATTTAGCCCGTCATGTGGGTCAGAAAAAAGCACGTGAAATCTGGTTCTTATGCAAGCAATACTCTGCGCAGGAAGCCTGCGAGATGGGAATGGTCAATAAAGTAGTGCCTTTCGAAGAGCTGGAAAACGAAACCATGGAATGGTGTAAAATCATGTTGGAGAGAAGTCCGTTGGCCTTGCGTATGGTGAAAGCCGGATTGAATGCGGAGCTGGATGGACAAGCAGGGATCCAGGAGTTAGCAGGGAACGCTACCTTGCTATACTACTTTACCGAAGAGGCACAAGAAGGGAAAAAAGCATTCTTGGAAAAGCGTAAACCGGATTTTTCAAAATATCCTAAATTCCCATAATCCGTACCTAATCCGGAAAATACAATCAAAAGGTTTGTTGGCTGAGGAAAAGTCAATAAACCTTTTTTGTTGAGAAAATACCTACCCTCCTGTGTTTTTATCCTTTTGAGGCGGCCTGAGTCCGGACTGCGATTCTTTCCAGTCCCTGATAACTGATGACTATACTACTTTGCAAAGAGCGCTTGAAATGTTAGCTTTGCCTAAATTGTGTAAAATTACATGTGTGCTGACTTTTCAAGGCTTGAAAAGTCAGCTTACCAGTTCAACCCAATTGTAAAATTATTACAGATGATTAAGATTAAATTGCCAGACGGTGCTGTCAAAGAGTACCAAGCCGGTGTATCTGGTTTGGACATAGCCCGGGACATTAGTGAAGGCCTGGCTCGCAATGTATTGGGAGCAAAGGTAAATGGGGAAGTATGGGATGCTACGCGTCCGATCACCACGGATGCAGATGTCACCTTGTTGACGTGGACGGATGAGGAAGGCAAGTCTACGTTCTGGCATTCTTCTGCTCACTTAATGGCAGAAGCCCTGGAAGCTTTGTATCCGGGAATCAAATTGGGAATCGGTCCTCCGATTGAAACCGGTTTTTACTACGATATCGATTTTGGCGAGCATACGATCTCATCGGATGACTTTGAGAAAATAGAGGCTAAGATGTTGGAACTGGCCCGCCAAAAGAACGAATATATCCGTAAGGAAATCGCCAAAAGCGATGCCATCGAATATTTTGAGGAAAAGGGAGACGAGTACAAATTGGACCTGATCGATGGCTTGAATGATGGGGAAATTACCTTTTACGAACAAGGTGACTTTGTCGATTTATGTCGCGGACCACACATTCCTCATACAGGCTTTATCAAAGCAGTGAAGTTGATGAACGTAGCCGGAGCCTATTGGAGAGGAGATGAGAAAAACAAAATGTTGACGCGGATTTACGGAGTCACTTTCCCGAAAGCCAAGGAGCTGAAGGAGTATCTCCATTTGCTGGAAGAGGCCAAAAAACGCGACCATCGTAAAGTCGGTAAAGAGCTAGAATTGTTTACTTTTTCTGAAAAAGTAGGACAAGGTTTGCCGCTTTGGTTGCCAAAGGGTACCGTATTGCGCGAGCGCTTGGAGCAATTCTTACGAAAAGCCCAGGTAAAAGCCGGTTACCAACCGGTGGTAACGCCTCATATCGGTGGAAAACAGTTGTACGTGACTTCGGGGCACTATGAAAAATATGGTTCGGATTCATTTCAACCGATCAAAACACCTCACGAAGACGAAGAGTTTTTGTTAAAACCCATGAACTGTCCGCATCACTGTGAAATCTATGCCTCAAGGCCACGCTCGTACAAAGAGCTGCCGGTGCGTTTTGCCGAATTCGGAACGGTTTACCGTTACGAACAGAGTGGTGAATTGCATGGTTTGACTCGTGTAAGAGGTTTTACACAAGATGATGCGCATATTTTCTGCCGCCCTGACCAAGTAAAAGAAGAGTTTGTCAAAGTGATTGACTTGGTGATGTATGTGTTCGAATCATTGGGATTTGATGATTATACGGCACAAGTTTCATTGCGAGACCCTGAAAACAAACAGAAGTATATAGGAGATGATGAATTGTGGGAAAGAGCAGAACGGGAAATCCAAGAAGCGGCCGCGGAAAAGGAACTGAAGACCGTGGTTGAATACGGAGAAGCGGCTTTCTATGGTCCTAAGCTGGATTTTATGGTGAAGGATGCTTTGGGTAGAAAATGGCAATTGGGAACCATTCAGGTGGACTATCAGCTTCCTCAGCGTTTTGAGTTGGAGTACATTGGAGCCGATAACCAAAGACACCGCCCGGTAATGATCCACCGTGCACCTTTCGGCTCTTTGGAGCGCTTTGTGGCGATTCTGATAGAGAATACCGGAGGAAACTTCCCCTTGTGGTTGGCTCCTGAGCAATTTGCCATTTTACCGATTTCAGAGAAATACCATGCTTTTGCCGATGAATTGGCCGGCAAGTTGGAAGTCAATGATATCCGGGGTAGTGTAGATCACCGGGATGAGAAAATTGGCCGGAAAATCCGGGATGCGGAAGTTCAGAAAGTACCTTACATGTTAATCGTAGGAGAAAAAGAGCAAGAAACCCAATCGGTGTCGGTGCGGAAGAAAGGCGAAGGCGATTTGGGAAGCATGCCGGTAGAAGAGTTTATTACCCACTTTAAAGAGCAAGTGAAAGCGTATGTATAACAAACTAAAAAAAGAGCCTTCCGGGGCTCTTTTTTTGTGCCGTGGTATTTTATATTGAAATGCATTCAATAAATATTCTTATTTTTTGTTTATAAATAAGAATATTTTTTTGTGTTACGGGTCTTTACCCAAATTTTTTCAAGATCAAATTGCCGTTCGATCAGCAACGTATCAACGCTTATTGTTTCTGGAGATGTAATTGCTGCTTTATGGAAGATTGGAGAGACAGGACAATGGAAAATCTATAGGATTTAAGCCATAACAAACTGTATAGAAAGCAGAAAGGCTGCCGGAAGCACAAACCTTATGGATAAGGGAAAAGTTAAATTTTTCCATGACATTACCAATGGGAAAAAACAACGTATCACTGATACGGCAATTGTATCGAATGCATTTCTAACCGATTAGTTTATTTTCAAAACACCATGGAAGTAAAAGGCTCTGTCGTAAAATCTATTTACAACTTTGTAGAAACCCAATTCCCTACTCAACACAAAGTGTGGCTCAATGCATTGCCAAGTACCTCTGCAGACATTTACAACGATGCGATTTTGGCTACCCAATGGTACCCTATCGAGGAGGCAGTCATCCGACCTACCGAATTATTATGTCAAATGTTTTATCAAGGCAGCCCTCGAGGGGCATGGGAAGCCGGGATGTACAGTGCTCAGGAAGCCCTCACCGGGGTATATAAGGTATTTGTCATGATCAGTACACCGGCTTTTTTAATGAATAGAGCCGAAAAAATCCTTTCTTCGTTTTATGCGCCTTCCAAAGTGGAAGTAGTAGAAAGTACGGCTCATACCATGTCCATTCATTTGACCGAGTGGCCTTATCACAATGAGTTGTTAGAGTACAGAATTGGCGGGTGGATGGAAAAAGCTTTGGAAATTTGTGGTTGCCGGAAGTTGAATGTCAATATCAGCAAATCACTGGTCAAAGGTGATGAGGTTACGGAATTTTCCCTGTCTTGGGAAAGTTAGTTTTTATCTGAACAGGCTTGTCAAAGGAGGGGAAAACCCCTTGTAAGTAGTGTGTTTACAAGGGATTTTTCTATACTACAAGTTGAGCAATGCCTGAATAAAATCCATGTTCTTTTCTTTGTTTTTGATAATATACAGTGGGATTTTATTGTCGTATTCTAATAACTTTTCTGCCGTACTGCCCAATAGCCAGGAGGCCAGCTTGGTCCTTCCTTTGGAACCGACTATGATGGCATCCACATTTTCCTGTTTGGCCACTTCATAAATAATTTCGGCCGGGTTGTGTTCTTTATCCAAGGAGTAGATGCAGCGGGGCTTTTGGGGAGAGTGGATGATTTTCAAAAAATCTTCGTAGTCTTCTTTTACATTCTTCAGCATAATTTCGGCAAACTCTTCATAACTTTTGCCTAGCTTACTATATCCTGTAGGTACCTCATATACATGGTGGCAAATTACTTCTCCTTCCTCTCCGGCTCTTACTAGGGCGGCTTCCATCGCCATTTGGCAGTTGTCGGAAAAGTCGACCGGAACCAAGAAGCGTTGACCATTCATCGGAAAGCGTTCGGGAATAAACCCTACGGAACAATGGGCTAGTTTTGCCAGCTTTTTGGAAAGGATACCGGTACCGGTCAACTGTTTTTTCCTTCCGAAAATTGCCAGGTCTATATCTTTTTGATCAATCCACTCCAACACTGTGGTGGTAGGATCTCCTTGCTGCACTTCATAACATAATTCCGTATTCTCACCTATATTCATCAGGTCCTTCACCTTTTGCTGCATATGTTGGAGAATTTCCTCGTTTTGCGGAGATGTTTCCAGGTCGGGGAATTGTTCTGCTACTCCTTTGGGAATTTGCGTCTTTTTGGCAACATGAATAAAGCAAATATATTCTACAGAATCATATTGAGAAGCCATAGAGGCATACTGGAGCAACACATCGTCCATGGGGGTCAAATCCATGGCAATCAGGAGTCTTTTAAAGGGATACATATTTTTAATGGTTGTTCTACTGCTAGATGATATAGGGAAAAGTTAATAGCCAATCCTCTTTTCTCAAAATAAACTTGTAAAATTCTTTTATGAAGGGGGAAGCTGTCAAGCCTTTCTCAGTTTGTCTGAAAGGTTTGAAAAACTCACCCCTTACTGTACTTTCGTCAGCCGAAATGCTTCTCCCACCATCCTTTTCCAGGATAATATCCCTGGAAAAGAAAGGCGGTTTCTTGAAAAAAATACCTATTTAATAGGTAAATAAATGATTTCCTTCAGTAAATTTCCCCCTCGTTAGGAGGAGATAAGTTTATTTTTAATATTTGACATTAAGACCCTTAGTACTATTGATTCACAGTGTTGATACCATAGAGGTAAGTAAATAACAAATTTATCAGTGGCTACATTTCTACTGTAAAAGAATATTGACATTGCTTCTTCTTTTTAACAATGTGAGTTGTGGATTAGATTTAACGTAGCAGTAAAGCACACGAATGACTACAGAAAACCCAAATAATGACTCTGAATTGTGGAATGCCTTTAAAAACGGACAGGAAGATGCCTACCTGAAAATATACGACTTGCATTATAAATACTTGTTTACTTACGGCTTTCGCTTATCCTCAAACAAAATGCTCACTGATGATTGTATTCAGGAGTTGTTTTTAGAGTTGTGGACCAACCGGAGCACGGTGAGTGATGTAAAGCGTATCCGGCCTTATCTTTTGACCTATTTGAAACGCAAGATTTTTTCGGAGTTAAAAAGAAGTCCGGAGTATGAGATAAAAGAGTTTGACCAACACCTGGTGGAAAAGTCTTTTGAAACCTCCCTGATCGCACAAGAAAATGAACAAATTATCAGCCAACAGTTGGAAAAAGCCATTTCCCAACTTACCAATCGACAGCGGGAAATACTACACCTCAAATATTTTCAGGAATTGAGTTACGAAGAGATTTCCGAGGTGGCTTCTATCAAGGTCAGCCGGGTGTACAACCTGATGTATGAGGCGATCAAAGCCTTGCGCAAGCAGTTAACCTCGGTGGTCGTTTGGTTAAGCCTTGTGTCAAGCGTTTGTGATTCTTTACGTTTGTAGCTGTGTATTACAAATTCTTGCAAAGTATCCTTTCCGGTCTCTTTCTTAAAAGTAAGGGGATTTCAATGTACATGCTTTCAACGCTTTTAGAATATGAAAAGAAAGACTTTTATATTGTAAGATTGCTGGCTATCAATAAGTTAATTTGAGATGAGATTTTTTTTGAAAAAAAACAGAAAAAAATCCGTGAAAAACAACTTCGGTTTGCCACTACTTTACAAAACAGATACAAATCATAGAGTCAAGATAAATGATGGATTTTGCGGATTATCAAATTGAAGATTATGTAATGGATGATTCATTCCAAGCCTATTGTTTGGGGCAGGATCCGCAGCACGTAGCTTTTTGGGAGAAGTGGATTGCCGAACATCCCTCCAAACAAAGAGAGGTGGAGGAAGCCAAAGCTTTGGTAAAAGAGATTTTGGTCTATGAAAGAGCAACTACCCTGGAAGGAAATTATTTATCCGTTCGAAATCAATTACAAGCTTATATAAAAGCACCTTCAAAAAAAACAACTTTTGTTCATCCTATCAAACAACCCGTCTGGTGGCAAAGTTGGGCAGCAGCTATTTTACTGGTGGTGGTGGCAAGTGCTATTTTTTTCTGGAATCAGAGTCAAAGAAACGATGTGGCCGAAGTGACTCCACCGCTAGAATACATCATTAAGGAGACGCCGACCGGTCAGCGCTCTACGATAAGTTTGAGTGACGGTACCGTGATCAAGCTGAATTCGGAAAGCCGCTTGCGTATTCCCAAAAACTATTCGGCCGATCAGCGGAAGGTGTATTTGGAAGGAGAAGCCTTTTTTGAAGTGGCCAAGGATTCTTTGCATCCTTTCCGCATTCTCAGTGGGAAAGTAGAAACCAAAGTGTTAGGAACCTCTTTTAATATCCGGGCCTATCCGGAAGCATCCCAGATTCAAGTGGCCGTTGTGACGGGGAAAGTGCAAGTGTCAACTACCAAAGATGCCAGTCAGGAAGCTTTGATGTTGACTCCTAATGAAATGGGAGTGTTTAACAAAGGAGACCATTTACTGTCGAAGACCGGATTTGACAGTCGCAAAATGATCTCCTGGAAAGATGATATTATATACTTCTACAAAGACGATTTATCGGAGGTGGTTACCAAGCTGGAGCGTTGGTATGGGGTGGATATAGAAGTGCATAACAACGCAAATACCAGGAATTTATTCAAAGGCAGTTTTCAAGATGAATCGCTGGAAAATGTGTTGATGGGCTTGAGTGAAATTGTCCCTTTCGACTATCAATTCCAGGAAGGAAAAGTCTTTATAAAGTTGCGGTAAAAGCAACAAATTATAGTTACAGCTAATGCATTTCAACCTGACAAACATTCGCAAGTTAACTAAACTAGTAGTTATGAAAAAAGGAAATAAAGCAAGATAACAAACAAAAAAACCGGCTACATACAGAAGGTGTAACCGGCAGCTTTTTCTAACTCCCCAACTTTACGCTGGTCGCCAAACTTACGTGGAAAGTTGAGTGGAGCCTCAATTCACATTTCTGATAAAAATCAAACATTTACCAAAAACATCTTAAAGATATGAATTTGAAGTTACTAACCCAAATCTGGAAGATGACAAAACTCTTATTTTATGGGATAGTGGTGCAGAGCTTCCTGTGTGGAATGCTGATGGCAGAGGTGGGCAAATCCCAGAGTATCAAAGAGGTAACGCTTTCGGTAAACCTGAAGGATGCCACTTTAGAAGAGACTTTTGCTAAGTTGGAACGCAAAACCGGATTCAGGTTTTTGTACGACCCAACACAACTTAGTGAGCAGCAGCGAATCAACACGCAAGTCAACCGTACTTCTTTGGCCGATTTGTTAATTTCTATAGCCCAGGATGCCAACCTTAGTTTTAAACGGATCAACCAAACCATCGTAGTGCGTGATCAGTCTTCGGCACAAAAGGAAGATTTGTTGCAGGAGGAACTCCGTTTGGAAAAGGAAATCAAAGGTAAAGTAACGTCTACGGAAGATGGAGAAGGATTGCCAGGGGTAACCATTGTGGTAAAAGGAACGACCATTGGTACCACTACCGATTTTGAGGGGAACTATATCATTAAGGCTCCTGATAATGCGGAAACATTGGTATTTTCTTCTATCGGGTATCAAACCAAAGAAGTGGCTATTGGCAGTCAGGCGGAAATTAATATAACCTTAAGTGTCGATACCAAGCAATTGGATGAAGTAGTCGTGACGGCTTTGGGTATAGAAAAGGATAAAAAAGGATTAACTTATACTACTCAGGAAGTGGGAGGAGAGCAACTTGCCGTAGCCAAAGATCCGAACCTGATGAATAGCTTGTCCGGTAAAATAGCCGGAGTAAACATTACCCGTAGCGGCTCCGGGGTAGGAGGTTCCGTAAAAGTAAACCTCCGGGGGAACCGTTCTGCAGCGGGGAATAACCAACCTCTTTATGTAATAGACGGGGTACCTATGACCAATTTTTCGGCCAGCCAGCCTAGTAGTGTGTTTGGTAACGGAGACGGTCTGTTAGGCGGACGCGATGGGGGTGACGGGATTTCCAACCTCAACCCGGACGATATTGAAAGCATTAACGTATTGAAAGGTGCTTCCGCTTCTGCGCTTTATGGTAGCCAAGCGGCCAATGGGGTGATTGTCATCACCACCAAAAAAGGAAAAGAAGGAGCCGCCAGAGTGAATTTTTCTTCCAACCTGACCTTTGAAAATCCCACCTTGATGCCGGAACTCCAAAAAAACTATGGGCAGACATCAGCTGGGGCTGAAGACAGCTGGGGAGCTGCTTTGAGCGGAGGGGCACCTGTAGTGGATCCTAAAGATTTTTTCCAAACCGGTAGAACCTGGATTAATTCTATTTCGGTGTCAGGGGGAACGAAGACCAGTCAGTCCTATATGTCCTATGCCAATACGGATGCCAGAGGGATTATGCCCACCAATGAATTAGAAAAACACAATTTGACTTACCGCCAATCCAATATCTTTTTCGATGAGAAACTGGAGGTGAATTTCAACGTGAACCTGATCAAACAAAAAGTGCAGAACCGGCCGTCTCCGGGCTTGTATTTTAATACCTTGACCGGTGTGTATATGTTTCCCCGTGGTTTGGATTTCGACCAATATAAAACGTTTGAAGTGTTTGATCCTGAAAGCAATTTATTGAGTCAAAACTGGTTTATGGCTCCTTCAAATATCATTCAAAACCCCTACTGGTTATTACACCGGACTACCTCGGAAGACAAACGTAATCGTTTTATGGCCTCTACTTCTTTAAAGTATAACTTCACGTCTTGGTTAAATATACAAGGCAGAGTGAATTTGGATCGTACCAATGATCGCTTTGAGCAAAAGATACATGCGGGTACCAATACTACGATATCGGCCGAAACCGGGCGGTATATCAAAGAAAACTGGGTGAATTCTCAAGTGTATGCCGATGTGTTGTTGAATGTTAACCAAAGTTTCGGTGATAATTGGGGGTTGACTGCCATGCTGGGATCCAGTATTACCGATTATCAACAGGAAGCAGAGCTTATGGACTCTCGCTTGATTGGCTTAAGCAAGGTGAACATCTTTTCGGTAGCGAATATGAATCCGGGCTCGAGTTTTTCCGATATTTATGAGAGAAGACAAATCCAGTCGGTATTTGCCAGTGCGAATATTTCTTTTCAGGACAAAGTATATTTGGACCTTACCGGACGGAATGATTGGACAACCACTTTGAATGATTCTTATTTCTATCCATCGGTCGGTTTGACGTTTGTCATGAATGAACTGATGACTTTGCCTAAGGCGATTGATTTATTGAAAGTGAGAGGTTCTTTCAGCCAGGTGGGTAATGATGTGCCTATATACGCTACGCGACCTACCCACAGTATTGCTAACAGCTATCTGAATTTCAATAATGCGGCTTCTTTTGAAGAGTTGAAGCCGGAAATCTCTTCTTCTATCGAATTTGGTGTGGACTTGAATATGTTGGATAATCGCATGACTTTCAACCTTACCTATTATAAAACCAACACGAAGAATCAATATTTTGAAATTGCAGAGGCCCCATCTTCCAAAAACACAACCTATTATGTGAATGCAGGAGATATTGAAAACCGTGGAGTGGAAATCTTTTTAGGGTATGATGTATTGAAAAACGAGCGCTTTACCTGGAACACGAGTTTTAACTTTTCTACCAATGAGAGTGAAGTAATCAAGCTTGATGACCGCTTAGCTAATGAAGAATTTCGACTGAATGACCTGGGTACCTCACCGTACTTAGGTGTATTAAGGGTAGGTGGTTCCTATGGGGACATTTATTCCAGAAAATTAGACAGGGCTGAGGACGGATCTATTTACGTAAGCCCTGACGGGACTCCTATCGTAAATACTGATTTCGTATTTGTAGGGAATCCTAATCCCGATTGGTTATTGGGTTTTAACAATAGCCTGAGTTATAAAAATGTTACCCTGAATTTCCTGATCGATACCCGAATGGGCGGAGAGGTATTGTCCGTAACCGAGTCTGAGTTAGACCAAAAAGGGGTGTCTGCCCGCTCCGGAGATGCACGTGACCAAGGTGGTTTGGATATTCCGGCTACGGTAAAAGAAACCGGACAAGCGTATACGGGTAGATTGGATGCGGAAAAGTATTACAAAACGCTAGGAGGGAGAGATGCCGCACTTGGAGAATATGTGTACGATGCAACCAATGTGCGCTTGAGAGAATTGTCTGTTGGATATAAGTTTCCGGTAAAAGGTTTTGTGAAAAATCTACACCTGTCAGTTGTCGGTAGGAACTTATTCTTTTTCTACAAAGATGCTCCTTACGATCCTGATATGTCCATGGCGACCGACAACAGTATGCAGGGAATCGATGTCTTTTCTGCGCCTAATACCCGTAGCTATGGGTTTAACTTGAAACTAGGTTTCTAAACATCTCCTGAACTTTTTAAGTGAAAATGAATTTAAATCTCACTCATATGAAACATAGATTCATCCTTTATATATTTTCGGCCTTTTTTCTCGGAATGGCGGCTTGTACGGACAATTTTGATGAATACAATACCAACCCGAAAGGCCTGACAGACGATGTGTTTATAGGGGAGTTTTTCCCACAGGTACAACAGTCTATCTATTACAACTTTAACAATTCCAATTGGGAGTTTCAATTGCATCAAAACCTGAACGGGGATGTCTTTTCAGGATATATGATGTCGCCTTCTGTCTTTGCCGGGAATAATAATAATATGACTTATAACTTGGTAGACGGTTGGAATACTTTTCCTTACGATTTGGCGTACGGAAAAGTAATGGCTCCGGTACGCCTGATCCAAAAAAGGACGCAAGAGGAAAACCTACTGGACTTTCATGGAGTGGCGCTGATCTTAAAAGTTGCGGCGATGCATCAGGTGACTGATTTGTATGGTCCGATTCCGTATACAGAGTATGGTGAGCATGAGACCTCCACTCCTTTTGACAATCAACAGGATGTATATTATGCATTCTTTGATGAGTTAAAGACCGCTGTCGATGACCTAACTGCTTTTGTGGATGAAAATGGCGATGTGAAACCTTTTACCAGATATGATTTGGTGTTCGGTGGGGATTACATGAAATGGATTAAGTATGGAAATACTTTGCGGTTGCGCTTAGCCATACGTATTGCCAATGCAGATCCGGATAAGGCCAAGCAAGAAGCCGAAGCGGCTGTGAATCATAAATATGGGGTGATGGACTCGGAAGATGACCTGGCGGCCGTAAGTGCCAGTAATATAATACACCCCTTGAACGTCATCAACGATAGTTGGAATGATATCCGTATGGGTGCTCCTATAGAGTCCATTATGAAGGGGTACGAGGACCCGCGTTTACCCGTATACTTCGAGCCTTCTGTTGAGGTACCCGGAGAATATAAGGGGATCCGGCAAGGGATAGAAATTACTGCAAAAGAAGTGTATGTCGGCTTTTCCAAAATATCAACCACATTGATCAAGAGGAATTCTCCCCTTCAATTGATGGCTCCGGAAGAAGCGTACTTCTTGCGGGCGGAAGGTGCCTTAAGAGGATGGAATATGGGAGGTAGCGCGAAAGATTTGTACGAAATGGGAATCAAAATTTCCTTTAGCCGTCATGGGGTATTGGATGCTTATGCGGATTATATCGAAGATGATGAGTCTACGGCTGCTCCTTACATAGACCCTCAAAATCCGGAAAATAATGTGGAAGCCGGTAGCGAATATTTGAGTAACGTGACGATCAAGTGGGAGGATGGAGATGATTTTGAAACCAAGTTGGAGCGAATCATCACCCAAAAGTGGTTGGCTGTATTTCCGGATGGGAAAGAAGCTTGGGCCGAATTCCGGAGAACAGGTTATCCCTCTTTGTTTCCTGTCGTCATTAACAATAGCCAAGGCAAAATCCCAGCATTTATCAAACGTTTGAGGTTTCCTCAATCGGAATACCAAGCCAATGGAGAGCAAGTACAACAAGCCATTCAAATGATTGGCGGGGAAGACAATGGAGGGGTATCGCTTTGGTGGGATGTAGATTAAATAATGAACTCATTGATTTAAAATATTTAAGAATAGTTGCATAGTTAGTTAATCGTAAAATGTGTGGCATTCATGTGCATATTGAAAGGGAGACCTTATGGGTCTCTTTTTTATTTTTAAAGCGTTGGTTTTTGGAAAGTATATAACATTATCTCGGTAATTTAATTTGCTTTTTGTTAAAATAATATAACCTGTAACTTATTGGTTTTTAGTTGGTTGTTAAAAAGTTTCAAGTTTGCTATTAAAAAATGTTAAAAATTTCCGTGAAAAAATACGAAAACTTGCCACTACCTTACAAACGCAATGATATACCAAATTAAATGACTGATTTCACAGATTACCAAGTGGAAGATTTTATCATGGATGATTCATTCCAAGATTATTGTTTGGAATTGAATCAACACCATACATCTTTTTGGGAACTGTGGATTACTGAAAACCCTTCTAAGCAAGAAGAGTTTGAAGAAGCCAAGGCTTTGTTGAAAGAAATTTTGATCCATGAAACAGCCAGCGCTCAGGAAGGAAATTATTTATTTATTCGAAATAAATTACAAGCATATATAAATTCATCTCTTTCACAAAAGATAAAATTTGTTCATCGTATTCATCAGCCTGTCTGGTGGCGGAATTGGGCTGCTGCTATAGTATTGGTATTGCTGGCAAGCATCATCTTTTTGTGGAACCGTGGCCAAACGGAAGTAATTGCCGAAGTGACTCCTCCGGTAGAATATATCGTGAAAGAGACGCTTACCGGCCAGCGTTCCACGATAAACTTGAGTGACGGTACGGTGATCAAGTTAAATTCGGAGAGCCGTTTACGTATTCCCAAAAATTATTCGGCCCATCAACGGGAGGTGTATTTGGAAGGAGAAGCCTTTTTTGAGGTGGCCAAGGATTCCTTGCATCCCTTCCGCATCTTGAGTGGAAAGGTAGAAACCAAAGTATTGGGAACCTCTTTTAATATCCGGGCTTATCCGGAAGCATCCCAGATACAAGTGGCGGTGGTCACGGGGAAAGTACAGGTATCGAACACGAAAGGTTCCGGTCAGGCAGCGTTGATGCTGACCCCCAATGAGATGGCAGTGTTCAGCAAAGGCGATCATTTATTCTCGAAAACCGGGTTTGACAATCGAAAGGTGACTTCCTGGAAGGACGACATCATTTATTTCTACAAAGATGATTTATCGAAGGTGGTGACCAAGCTGGAGCGTTGGTACGGAGTGGAAGTAGAGGTATATAACAATGCAAATACCAGGAATTTGTTCAAGGGTAGTTTTCAAGAGGAATCCCTGGAAAATGTGTTGATGGGTTTGAGTGAAATTGTTCCTTTTGACTACCAATTCAGGGAAGGGAAAGTGTTTATAAAGTTGCACTAAGTCAGTAGAAAAGTAAGGTTTTCTCTTCTATGTAGAGAAAGCGAAGGCATAGTACATTTCGCAAAGAATACAGCTTTTTGAGAAAAATGAGTAGGGGAGAGGTGTGTGCATATGCGGAAGCCGTTATTGACTTGATACAACTACTATTTTGATTCAAACTACCATTTCTTGTTACACTAAACTTGTATGTATGAAAAGAAAAAATACTAGCTAATCCACTTACCGGCTACAGCATGAGTATGTATCGTAGCATCTTCAAACTCTCCCAACTTTTGCTTGGTCGCCAAACTACGTGCAAAGTTGGGTTGGGACTCATTTTTCATTCCTAAAAATCATCTTTTACCTAAAAACTTTAACAATATGAATTTGAAGTTACTAACCCAAATCTGGAAGATGACAAAACTCTTATTTTATGGGATAGTGGTGCAGAGCTTCCTGTGTGGGATGCTGATGGCAGAGGTGGGCAAATCCCAGAGCATCAAAGAGGTAACGCTTTCAGTAACGCTGAAGGATGCCACTTTGGAAGAGGCGTTTGCTAAGTTGGAGCGCAAAACCGGGTTCAGGTTTTTGTACGATCCGACACAACTTAGCGGACAGCAACGAATTAACACGCAAGTCAGCCGTGCTTCTTTGGCCGATTTGTTAATTTCTATAGCCCAAGATGCCAACCTTAGTTTTAAACGGATCAACCAAACCATTGTAGTACGTGATCAGTCTTCGGCACAAAAGGAAGATTTATTGCAGGAGGAACTCCGTTTGGAAAAGGAAATCAAGGGGCAAGTAACTTCTTCGGAAGATGGCGCTCCGCTACCGGGTGTGACCATTGTCGTAAAAGGAACTACCATTGGTACTACCACCGACTTTGACGGTAATTATCATATCAATGCGCCGGATGATGCTGAGATTTTGGTATTTTCTTCTATCGGGTATCAAACCAAAGAAGTGACTATCGGCAATCAGTCGGAAATTAATATAGTATTGCCGATTGATACACAACAGTTGGAAGAAGTGGTGGTGACGGCATTGGGCATTGAGCGGGAAGCAAAAACCTTGGCTTATGGAGCCGCTCAATTAGGAGGTGAAGAAATGGCCATGGCCCGTGAAGGCAATATCCTGAACAATTTATCGGGAAAGGTTGCTGGGGTGAACATCTCTCAAGCCGGTACCGGATTGGGAGGTTCTACCCGGATCACTATTAGGGGTAACAGCTTTTTTCAAGGCAATAACCAACCGCTGATCGTCATTGACGGAGTGCCGATTGACAACCAGGGGACTTCTACCGATGATACCTATGGAAACCGTCAATTGGACTATGGAAATGGCTTGTCCGATATTAATATGGACGATGTGGAAAATATTTCAGTGCTGAAAGGACCTGCGGCTACGGCTCTTTACGGATCGAGAGCAGGCAATGGGGTAGTAATGATTACCACCAAGTCTGGAGGAAAAGAGCGTTTCGGTATGTCTTTTAATTCCAATACGGTCATTGAAATGCCCAGGGATTATTTGGAAATGCAGAATAGATACGGGCAAGGTTCCGAAGGAGTGTTCGATCCCTCTTCCGGGAATAGTTGGGGACCGGCCATGGATGGCTCGCAGGTGACGGACTGGACGGGCGAAACCAAAGCATATAGCCCAAACAACAATGATATCAAAGACTTTTTGGAAAATGGGGTTTCTACCACCAATACCTTGGAGTTATTTGCCAATGGCGAGAAATCCAGTGTGCGCGGATCGGTGGGACACAACTATGCCGAAGGGGTGTTTCCGGGTAGTGAAATTAAGAAAATCCTGGCCTCTATGAAGGTGAGTACCAAGATGACCGATAAAATTTCCAGTGAGGTAAGTTTTAATTATGCCAATACACAAGGTAAAAACCGGATCAAACTCACCCGTGACCCGGATAACCCCTATTATTCGTATGTAATTATGCCGAGAAGTGTGTCTTATTCGGATTTGAAAACACATGTCAGAAATCCGGAGACACTGGAGCCTTTGAGATGGACCTCAAACGGGGGCGTTATCTTAAATCCGTATTATACCGTGAAGTACAATACCAATGAAGATAGCAAAGACCGCTTGATTGGTTATGCGAAATTCAAATATGAGTTTAGCGAAAATGCGTATTTTCATGTTCGTTACGGACTTGACTTTTACTCTTTACGACAGCGAGACCAACTGGGTACCGGAGTTCCTTATTGGTTTAGTAGCGGAGATGTCCGGCAAACGCAAACCCAGGCAAAAGAGAGTAATATTGAGTTATTGATGCAAATCAACAAAATCGATTTGGTAAAAAATGCCTTGTCGGCCAACCTGAGTTTAGGAGGGAATTTTATGGCCGTCAACAATTACTCTCAATATGCGGCTGCGAATGGTTTGGAGGTCCCTGAATTTTATTCAATTCGAAACTCTTTAGATAGAGATGCTTCTGAGAACCGCTACCAAAAGCGGGTAAACTCTGCCTTTGGGATGGTACAGTTTTCATTCAAAGAGTTTCTCTTTTTAGATGTAACGGCTCGTCAGGATTGGTCTAGTACATTGAAGGATGACAATTGGAGCTATTTCTACCCGTCTGTCGGAATGAGCTGGGTGATTTCGGATACTTTTGAAGGAATGCCCTCATGGTTGAGTTTTGCCAAAGTACGCGCTTCCTACGCAGAGGTCGGAAATGATCCGGAACCTTATGGCTTGTATCTGACCAATACCATTACCAACTCGGGAGCCATCGCTCCGGATACGAAACCCAACCCGGATATTCAACCGGAGCGCCTGAAGTCTATTGAGTTAGGAATGGATTTGAATCTGTTCCAGGATCGAGTAGCCTTCGAAATGACGTATTATAAGAACAATGCCATCAATCAAATTATCAAATTACCGGTCAATCCTGCTCTGGAAGGTTTCAAGTATGAGTGGATAAATGCCGGGGAAATTGAAAACAAAGGTTTGGAGCTTTCCTTGAACGCCAAATTAGTTCAAACGGAGAAATTCGGGTTGAATTTGGGTGTAAACTGGTATAAGAATACCAACAAGATTATTTCATTGGATTCTGAAGTAGAAGAATATTTGTTAAGTGATGGGGATGTCTTAGTAAAAATTTGGGCCGTGGAAGGGGGAGCATTTGGCGATATTTACGGGACTACCATTAAAACCGATGAACAAGGACGTCCCATTTTGAATGCTGAAGGCAACTATCAGGAAAGTGATACGGAAGTAAAACTCGGAAATTATACACCGGATTGGAATGCCGGAGTGAACCTGGGTTTTACCTATGGATCCGCCACTACCGGACAATTTTCCTTCAATGTATTGTTTGATTATACCAAAGGAGGTGATATTTATTCCTTTACCAATGCACAAGCGGCAAGGTTTGGTACCAGTGCAATGACCTTGGAAAATAACCGGGAGGGTTACACCATTGAAGGGGTGGATGCGGAAGGAAATTCCGTTACTTCTACCATCAGTGCCCAGCAATACTGGACGAATAAAGCTAATATTGATTCTGAGTGGATTTATGATAAAAGTGAGTTGAACTTAAGAGAACTTACCTTGGGATACCGCTTTCCTACTTCCCTGTTTGACAACTTACCTGTCAAAGGCGCTTCGTTGAACATTGTGGCCCGGAACCTGGCCACCTTCGGAAGTAACCTGAACGGGGTACCTCCTTATGCCTATACCACCTCCAACCAACAAGGTGCCGAGGCGTATGCCGCTCCGAGAACTTCTACCCTCGGTTTTAATTTAAGAGTACAATTCTAAATGGGATGAAAAACATGACGAAATCGAAAATATATATCGCTGCTTTAGCCATGCTGTTTTGTTTGGGAGCATGTTCTAATTGGGAAGAATTAAATATGGATCCTAACAATCCTCCTGCGGAAAAGGTATCTCCTGCCTTAAAAGTCGGAGGGGTCTTTAAGGAGTCTTGTATGAATGCCGAATTACACCAGCGGGTACACAACTTGTATGTAGACATGTTTGCACAGTACTACCTGGGGTATTTTGGAACCTATGACTATGTGTCTAATGATCCATGGACGACTTTGTTTTGGGAGAATCATTATAAATGGTTTAACTCTCTGAACGTGCTTGTCATGGATTATGAGTCTAATGAAGATTTTACAAATATTGTCTCTATCATAAGGATCTGGAAAGTGTGGATTTCTCATAGAGGGGTGGATTTGCTGGGTGATATTCCTTATTTCGAAGTAGCTGATGGGGTATATGATGCTGAAGAGTTGATTTACAAAGATTTCTTAAAGGAACTGGAAGAGTCTGTCGCTAATTTTGATGCCTCCAAAGAATCAATGAATGACCCTATTTATCATGGCGACTTGGGGAAATGGACAAAATTTGCCAATTCCTTGCGCTTACGCTTGGCCATGCGCTTGACCAATGTAGAGCCGGAGTTGGCCAAACAACATGCGGAAGCGGCTGTTGCCGGGGGAGTGTTGGAAAGTTTTGATGAGATGCCCACCATGTTTTCCAATACAACTGCTTGGGGAGAAGGATACAGTTATAATTATTATTTCTGGTGGGGAGCCGGGAATGGCGTAGTGATGAGCCAGTCCTTTTATGATTTGACGGTGAATATCGGAGGAGTACCTTTTAAAACAACAGATGTAGGTGACCGCCTGGCAAATGGCGAATACCCTGAATTTGTGGATCCCAGAGCTACGGTTATTTTCGGTTCCAGTGATCAGAATGCCGAAAACTCTGAAATTGCCGGCTATCAAGGAAGGTGGAGTGGCATTGCCGCAGGCTTAGCTTCTCCGGACAGGGCAGAGGAAGCTAACAGAGTTCAAAATAATTCCAGAATCAATGTGACACTTCGTGGAAAATTCAACGGAGATAACGCCCGTGAATTTACCATCTTGCCAATTGCGGAAATCTGGTTTTTAAGAGCAGAGGGAGCCAGCTACGGCTGGAATATGGCTGTGCCTACCCAAGATGCCTATGAAAACGGAGTGAGAGCTTCTTTTGACTATTGGGGATTAAAATCGGCAGATACTTACCTGGCTTCAGAGGCGGTAAACAACCAAGGCATATCGGCAAAATGGGGTGATGGCAATGGTACGGAGTTAGAAAAAATCATCACCCAAAAATACATTGGCGGATATCCGGACAATGGCTGGGAAGCCTGGGCTGACCTCAGACGCCTGGAGTTACCGGAGTTGGAATTTGGTTTACAACTGAATACCAATGTACCTGAAGGAAAAATCATTCAACGGGTGAAATATCCTTTGAATCAAGCACAGGTAAATGGAGATAATTATAACCAAGTAAAAGATAAAGATACCGAAGGCCATAAACATTGGTGGTCGAAATAAGTGTTCGTCACTTAATAAAAGTATTTAAAAATAATTGCATAGTTAGTTAATCGTAAAATGTGTGGCATTCATGTGCATAGTAAAAGGGAGACCTCATGGGTCTCTTTTTTTATTCCGGACCGACAGACATGTGAAATCGATGAACCCTCTTTTTGAAAAACGATGTGTGTTGTTGAAGAATATCTGTTCACTGATAATTGAGAATGTCTATCTTTGAAGTATTGAACCTTTTAAACATCAAGACTAATGAAGAGATTTTTTCAGCACCTATTAATGCGTTACTTATTGATTGCATTGCCTTTGGTGGGCTTTTGGGCTTGCGAAGGGAAAGAACAAAAACAGAAATTAACAGAGGAAGAATTGAAAGTAAAGGCCAACGAACTGGCCCATAAATTTATCATCACAGACGGGCACGTAGATTTGCCTTACCGCCTACGGGTACATATGTTTCGTTTGCAAAAGGTGTATGTAGATGTATCGCAAAGTACGGAAGACGGTGACTTTGACTATAACCGGGCCAAAGAAGGTGGCTTGGATGCACCGTTTATGTCTATTTATGTGCCTTCTTCCTACCAGGAAAGCGGAGGGGCTAAGCTCGTAGCGGATTCCCTGATCGATATTGTGACCGGAATCGCTGAAAAGCATCCTGAAAAATTTGCCGTGGCGACTACCCCGGCGGAAGTACAACAGAATTTTGAAAAAGGCTTGATTTCCTTGCCAATGGGTATGGAAAATGGTGCCCCGATAGAGGACGACCTGGCCAATGTCAAGTATTTTTACGACAAAGGAGTGCGTTATATTACACTTACCCATGCAACCAATAACCAGATTTGTGATTCTTCTTACGATACGACTCGTTTGTGGAACGGCTTGAGTTCTTTTGGTGAAATGGTGGTGGAAGAAATGAACAAAGTGGGTATCATGGTGGATATTTCACACGTATCCGACAGCACCTTTTGGGATGTGATGAAGCTTACCAAAGCTCCGGTAATAGCTTCGCATTCTTCATGCCGTTATTATACACCGGATTTTGAAAGAAATATGAGCGATGAGATGATCAAAGCCTTGAAAGAAAACGGAGGAGTGATCCAGATTAATTTTGGTTCTACCTTTATCGATGAGAAATCCCGTACGTATGATGGCAAAGCACATGAGTATAAATTAAAATTCATGGAAGAGCAGAATTTGCAAGAAGGAGATTCTCTTTTAAAAGCAGAAATGAAGAAATACCGTCAAGAAAACTTCTTCTCTACCGTGCAAAAAGTAGCCGATCATATCGATCATGTAGTAAAAATTGCCGGGGTGGATTACGTAGGCCTGGGTTCCGATTTTGACGGGGTAGGTGATTCCCTGCCGATCGGATTAAAAGATGTTTCCGATTATCCCAATTTGATTTTTGAATTGTTGAAAAGGGGGTATTCCGATGAAGATATTGAAAAGATCTGCTATAAAAATGTCTTTAGGGTTTGGAATGAAGTAATCGCCACAGCTGAGAAACTTCAGAAAGAGGCATAGTAGTAAATAGGTACGAACATGAAATAAGAGGCAGGGGAGAGAGTTCCCTGCTTTTTTACCACTAATTGCGCTCGCTGGCCATCCAAAACTAAATAATGTTGAACTGGTAATTGGAAAGGACAAAATGTAATCAGCCAGCATATGGTTCATTGATCCTTAATTTTTAAAAACAGCGGTAGATATATCCAAACCGCCAATACTGAAAACAGTAAGCCTCCCATGGATCCTGAGGCGAAGGCAAACCAGAAGGATTCATGTTGCCCCGACCAAACGAAAGGAACCAGGCCCAAAACCGAAGAAAGAATGGTTAGCAACACCGGAATGATTTTGCTGTTATAGGCTTTTAGGTAATAGGCAAGTTTGTGTTGTCCGAATTTTTTACAATAACTGTTGAAATCGTTGATGATGTATAAGGCTGTGTTGACAACTATACCGCTAAGCAGGATGAACGAAGCATAACCTCCTTGGTCGAAGTTAAAATCAAAGAGGTAAAAAGTGAGAAAAACCCCAATAAACGAAATGGGAATCAGGGAAATGACCGCCAGCGGCTGTAGTAGGGATTCCAATACAATTGCACAGATAAAATAAATTACCAAAATCACGATAAAGAGCAAATAGTATTGGCTTTTACTATCTTTTTGCCATCCTCCCCAGCCACGTGCATTTGCTTGATAGCCTAAGGGCAAAATTTCTTTGATGCGTTCCAATTGGCGGTCCATTACGATTTTACTTAATTGGTTAGAGCCGATAAAATCATACGCCAAAGCTAATTGGTATTGTTGATTGTTTTTATGGATCTCGTTACCGGTTTTGCGTTTTTCCACACTTCCCAAACTAGCCAATTTGAAAGACTTCTCCTGAAAGTCCAGAAATTCATTGTTTAAGTTCCAGACATTGAATTTATCTGCCCGTTCAGAAACGAGTGAGACCGGATGCCATTCATTCTCTTGAAAAATAGGGGAGAGGGGCATTCGGTAGGTTTGATCCTTTAAATACGCATAAAATTGCTGTAAGGACACATCGTGCAAACCAAATTGCTCCAAGTGAAAATCCAAATAATACTCGTGTAGGGGGTTGGCATTCCATCCGAAAGAGCCTGTAATGTCTACTTCTTTGATCCGGGGGTTATTCAATAAGTCACTACGGAGTAATTCGGCATAGGCATACAGTTGTTCGTAGTTGTAGCCATTCAGGATGATTCCACTGTTTTTATACCCACTACTTAGGGCGTTGCTAAATCCCCTGCCCACTCCGTATACACCCCAGTCTACACCTCCAAGACTGATGGCTTTCGTTTCCAGTTGGGATTTGAGGAAATAGGGGAAAGAGCCGTTTTCAAACGCTTCTTTGAAGTGGATGTTAATGGATGAGTTACGGTAACTGTTAATCCGGGTTTGAAACATTTCAACTTCATCGAACTTGCTGATAAAGTTTTCCATCTTTTCAATGGCCTGATTGAGCTGTTGCACAGTACAGCCCTCCGGCATCTTTCCCGAAACATATAAAGTTGTTCGTTGCGGATCACTGTAAAAAGATTGGTTAAATACCTCTTCGGTAAATAAGCGAAAACTTCCTCCCAGTGATTTATTTACCCAACTACGGGCGTTTTCATTGTACCAGTCCGAGCCAAGGGTTTGATTGTAGAGAGCTGCCCAGAAGCTGTTTTCGTGTTCAAGCTTTTCAGGAAACCAATGTACGGGTAAGCCAAAGCCCAGAACCAGTAGCAGGATAAAAGCCCATCGGAAGCGCCTGCCCCAAAGAAGAAAGCGGCCGTACTGGCCGGTAAACCGTACAACCCTTTGCTTTCTTTTGAAATAGCTTTTGTTTCTTCTTTCTTTTAAACGGATTTTGTCAAAAAGTGCGGGGATAAAGAAATAAGCGATGAGTAAGGACACCCCCAGATTGACAATTAATACTTGGGCAAAATCGATCAGGTTGATTTGCTGTTGAGCTTTCAACAAAAAGACGATCAGTACAGAGCCGATAGTGGTCAAAGTAGCTGCCAAGATGGCCAGAAAGACTTTCCGGTTTTTATGATGGCGCAAGTGGTCGATCATTACGATGCTGTTGTCGATCATCAAGCCAAAGGAAACGGTAATGCCTGCTAAGGAATACAGGTGAATTTCCAAGTGAAAAAAGTAATAGAAAATAAAAGCAATAAGCAGGTTGGCAGCCAAGCTGAGGGTGATTATGATCAGGTATCGCCATTGCCGACTGGTGAGTAAGACAAAAGTCAATAAGATACCCATCGAAAACAAAGTCCGTAAAAGGATTTTGTGTAATTCTTTGCTCAAAAATTCTGTGCTGTCATAACTGGTCAATAAAGTATACCCGGTGGGCAATTGTTGTTTAATTTGATGAATTTCTTTCTTTATTGTTTCGGCCAGGTGAAGGGTATTGACTTCTTCCTCGGGATAAATTACCATGTTAACGGTGTTTAGCCCGTTGATGCGAAAGTAACTGCGGGGTGTCTGCTCCAAATACCGAATTTGTGCAATGTCGGTCAGGTAAATGATCCGCTCCTTATTTTTCTTCAACGGGATCTTTGACCAGTTCACTTCTTCAGAAATATCCATTTGCAATTGTACCCTGACTTGTTGAGGATACACCAGGCCGGCTATTTGTACCTTCCCCAAACCCAGAATGTCCTTTCGGAAGTAGTTGTGTATCCCTTGGGCGATCTCATCACCTGTGATGGACAATTGCCGAATGCGTTCCGCATCAAACCGGATTTCCCATTCAAAAGGTGTGGCTCCGTATACATTCACTTCGTTGATGCCTTCGAGCTGTGAAAGGTAAGGAACAAGTTGCTCTTTCGCATATTTTTGAATGTGAAAAGGACTGGCATTGGCATTTAAAGTATAGGTCAGAATGGGAGTGCTGTTTTTCCCGTTGATCCCTAACGAAAGTGTGGGATAGGAAACGCCCTCAGGTAATTCCCGGTAACTCTGACGGATCAGGGTAGAGAGTTCAAAACGTACGGCATCCAGATTGATGTGCTTTTTGAAATTGAGATGAATATTTCCTTGCCCTTTTTTAGATACTGAGTTGATATTTTGTACCCCCTTTACCGTACTGAACAATCCTTCTAGTTTTGAAGTGACTTCCTGTTCGATCACTTTGGCTGAGGCGTTGGGCCAGGTATAACTAACTGTAATACCCGCTTGTGTACGGGAAGGGACGAACTGAAGATTGAGCAAAGGAATAAGGCTTCCTCCAACCATCATAAATAAAACAAAAATAATAATGATGGAAAACGACTGGGGTTTATGGCTGCTCATTAATTTATTTGGTAACGATAACACTAAAATAGTAAGGGAGTTTAAAAGTAAGTATTTTTACTAAATAAAAAAGCACTTTATCTTGTCATTATTGAGCATCTTTTTGATCTGTAATTTTAAGTTGTACAGGAAGATTACTTTATATTCCAATTAAGTAAGATATTGAAAATTCGTTTCGGGGGCCGCCCTGCGGGAGATGTTCCATCGGGAGGTCGTCTCTTGGGTGGTAAAGGTTTTCCGTTTAGGGTTCTCAAAAGGCTGTGAATAGAGTTTTCCCCATAGAAGGAAATTTAAATATGTTCTAATTAGCCCTATTATGGGTATGTATATTTTTGTATTCAATAATATACATACCCACTTGATAAGTGGAGGATAACTTATTATTTTTTATACCTTATAATAGGTGTTTTTTATTGATACTGATCAAAAAGATTGTTAATTTTAACCTATTAACTAACATGAAAAATATTTTCTGAAAAAGTAGTTACAATGACCCTGAAAAAACTTTACACTACCCTTCAAACTAAGGCTCAATTTTACATTGAGTCCGCCATACTGACATTGGTCAGTTTAATGATTTTTAAAATTTGGTTGGATTATTCTTGGTATTATGTAGGCTTGGCCGCCTTTGGTATTGAAGTTAGTTTGATTTATGCCTATCTCAAATGGCCTAAGTTTTATGATGGATATACTTTTGGCATTTCGATCATCTATGCCTTGGGTGGCTTTTATTACGGGTACAGCTCTATGGATGCATCCGTACTGTTTGGTGTATTTATGGCTTGTTTTTTATTTTTATTGAGTTTGTTTGCCCATATTCATAAGTCTTCAGAGCAATAGAAAGTAAGCGAAAATCAAACTTTAAAATACTGATGAATTTGAAACACTTCTCTGAAATTATGGTTTCAGGCGAGGTGTATTTTTCGGAAGGTTAGGGAGAGTAAACAAAGGCCAAAACTTCTTGCCTGAATTTTATCTGAAGTGTACTTTCAAGTAAGAAATTGCTGCATTGAAGTGTTTGAAACTTCTCCTCAATTGCTGCAAATATGCCTGTAAAGATGATTCATACTTAATTTTTGTGATTTTAAATGAATTATGTAATAAAATATATAAAAAGTGGCTGCTTTTGCTTTTTAAAAGTTTGAACACCTGTTCAATATAATTTTCTTATAAGTGTTTTGGGAATAATTTGATAATAAGGGAGTTATAGGGGTGTTTGTGTTTTTGTTAATTACCTACTAATTGGCGTTTTTTGCTGAGTTTATCTTGGGTTAAAAGAAATAAGTTATGTAATTATTTGTAAATAATTAGCTTTTCCAAAGAATGTTTTGGTGAAAAATTTGGTAAAAGGCTTGTGGACATTTTTATAATTTCTAAACCAAATTTTTATTAAATGAAAAAGTTAATTTTTACTGTTTTAGCTCTGGTAGCATTTTATTCAGCTTCTACAGCACAAGAATTCAAAAAGTTTAGTGTGGGATTAGGTGCGCTTTATGCAATACCTAGTAGTGGCGACTCTTATAAAGGTGGTGCCGGATTTTACCTGGAGCCACACTATAAGTTAAATGACAATATTGCGGCCGGTTTACGTATGGAGTGGGCCGTGATTGGAGGTGCTGATAAAGATGGACAAGAGGTAAGTGTATCTGCTTTAGGATCCTACTTGTTAACTGGAGAGTATTATTTTTCTAGCACTAAAGTAAGACCTTTTGCCGGCGCGGGTTTAGGTCTTTATACTTTAGGTACTGCAGAAGTTGGTAGTGGTAACAACGAGGCAGAAATTGAAATGGGTACTAAATTCGGATTTGCTCCGAGAGTGGGCGTCTTGTTAAGTCACTTCCGCTTAGGATTGGAGTACAATGTAATCACCGGATTGGATGATAACATTGACTCAAGAAATTACCTGGCAATTAAAGCAGGGTTTGATATTGGAGGTGGTAAAAAATAATTTTATCATCCATTATTCTATAGAAGGCAGTCAGCAATGGCTGCCTTTTTTACGTTGTACTTGTCAGATTCTCAATCATGAACTTTTTGAATGATTACCATTAGTATTTGTCTTTGTTGTGAAAAATCCAATGCGCTTCCTGGAAAAAGTTGTCTTATTTTATTAATTTCCTAAAAGGAAGCTTGAATAGAGCATTCGAACAGGGTAAAATTACTCTGAAGAAGGCTTCAAATATTCACTTTACTTTTATTGACAGCTCTTCACTATTAACCCCTAAGCCCATGTTTCCTGGTAAGAAACCCATCCTGATTCCCAAGCATCATTTCAAATGCATGTTTAGTGTTGACATTGATACACATGCCAATGTTACTGTTTCCGGAATACGATTTCTGGAAGTGGCTTACGATGAAAACCTCTCTATGAATGCGAAATTTTGTAAGCATGAACACTTGCATATCGGTAATAAGTATATCAATATCAACAAGCTTTATCAGGACTTGTTAAACCACTTGAAAGATAAGCTAATAGAAGAAGCAAAGGAGGTGGAAGGGAAATTAAAAGTGGATTCTATACTAAAGTCCAGTCATATAAAGTTTCCTTAGGTTTTTTTTAAACCTACATTTATTCAATAGCATTCCTTTAAAGCTTGGGATGGATCAACCTTATAGGGTTTATCCTAAATTACATAAATGAATAAACGGGTGGAATTGACAGGGCAAGAATTATTCATACTTTTTCCTGTGCTGCTTTCTTCCTGCCATTAGGGTTTGGTTCACCCCGAATCACTATAACCACTTCAAAGTCTAGTCAATTAGTCTCCTTTTAAAATTAGTGTAAGGAGGGGTAAGAAAGTCTGTGGGGCTGAAAGGGAATACTTGTTTTAAAATGCCTCGCTCATTGGAAAATTCACGAAAACCAAAATAATCGTGTGACTTGCCTATACCACTATAGTTGGAGCCGCCAAAGGGCAGGTTGGTGTTATTATGATGTACCAAACTATGATTGATACAGGTATTGCCGGCCTGGGTGCTTTGCAACCAATAGCGTATATGCTTCTGGGTTTTAGAATAAATGTATAGAGCCAAGGGTTTTTCTTTGGCATTAATCAAAACTTCGAAGAAGCCTCTCCCACAACGTATTTTAGACATGCTCTCATGGACTTCATACGAACCGGTCTTTTGTGTTCTTCTTTTTCCCGCAAAATCAACGAACCATTTGCTTAAAATCAATTGATAAAGGTTGTTCCTTCCGAAAGTCGTACAGGGTCAGTTGTTGCACTTCATAATACAATTGCCAAAGGGTATAGACAGCCCGAATGAACCCTTCCTGGGCGTCTTGCCGGGTTTGTGAAGCCGAATTGAGTTGAAGTACGTCTGTTTTGCCCAAAACAAAGCGCTTTTTGGTGAGTTCATAGGCTTGTTCAGCGATATCCGCGGCCTGTAAGGCACTGTTTACCAGTTTGTGCTGTAGGTTAAAATCGATTACTTTTAGCGCTACTTTCTGCTCAAAGTCCAAGCGGGTCTGTTGTATTTCCAAGGTGGCTACTTCTTTTTGTTTTTCAGCCATCAGGCGTTGGCCTTTGCGCTGCCCCCAGTCTGCCAAGGGGATTTGCATACCTACCCGTACTTGTTGCCGGTTTGCCAAGTCCTGATAAGCTTGGTTCATTTCCGTTGCACTATTGTTCAGTCCGAAGCTGGCCATCAGGTTGGCATTTAAGCGGCTTTCTTTTCGGGCTTTGTCCAAATTGCGAGAGGCCTGAAGATTTTTTTCCTGTAAACCGATCATTTCCGGATTATGCTGAATGGCCCGGGCAATGGCTTGGTCCACGGCTATCTGTTGGGGGAAGGCTCCTTTGGGTAATTCGGGTTGTATGGCGGTATTTTCGTCATAACTCAAAAAAGAATTCAAATTAAACTGTGCTCGTTGGATGTGCTTTTCAGCTTGGGCCAGCGCAATATCGGCCTTAAACTTATTGAGCTCGAGGTTAAGTAGTTCTTCTTTAGGGATGGCGGCCAAGGCAAAGCGCTTCTTTCCGATTTGATAGAGTGTATCGGAGGTACTGCGGTTGTGTAGGGCAATTTCTTTTTGTGTATGGGCTAAAAGTACCTCAAAATAACGGGCGATGGCTTCCAAGTGAATTTGTTGGGAGTTTTCGATAAATTGTTGCCGGGCAAGTTGGTATTGCAGTGGTTGTAAGCGTTTTTGCCATTTAAACTCATTAAAACCCAACAAGGGTTGGTGATAGGTAAGTTGTACGGGGCTGGCGTTATAGGCTGAAAATTCCGGGCTGTTCAGGTTTTCCAAATGGCTTAATCCGGTGGAAAGTGACAAAGTTCCCCCGCTAAAGCCTAGGTTCTGACTGATATACACAGAGGAGTTTGCATAGTAAGTCTGTTGTTCCCGGAAGACATCTACATCGTTTTCCGGATCGTACCGCTGGATAAAGGAGCGGTTGTAATCCACAGGTGTAAGATCCAGTCCGATGTGTGGCAACAAGCTGGCTTTATAGGACCGGAATTGCCAATAGCCGGCTAGGTATTGATTATTGGCCCTCAATGCAATCAACGAATGGGTTTGGGCCCTTTCCAATACTTGATCCAAGGTTAAGGCACGGGTTTCTTGTTGGGAAAAGCAAGGCAAACTCAACATTAAGAGGGACAGTATGGTGTATGGTGTTTTGAAAAAATTTTCTTTTAAGGGTTTCATAAATTAGGACTTGTTTAAAATGGTAGTCAATGACTCTGTTATTGAAGTGAATTAACCTTTTTCTTTTTCCTGAAAAATGCTTCAAACACGCTTCTTCTGTATTCCTTTTTTCAACAATAGCTTTGGCTATTCTCTTCAAAAAGTGCCTTGATCAGCCGGTTTGCTTCCATCTTCGGTCAAAAGCTATACGTTTAAACCTCTTCATTCCTTTCTTTTTCCCTTATTCAAATAATAATAACACAATGGGATAAAATATAAACTTACTAGCGTGCCTATTGTCATTCCTCCGATGACAGCCAAAGCCAACGGTTTTTGCAAATCGACCCCCAAGCCTTGGCTGAACAGAAAGGGTAATAAAGCCAACACCGTTGTCAAGCTTGTCATCAATATGGGTTTTAGTCTGCGTTGTCCGGCGAGGGCCAAGGCTCGCAATAGTGAATAACCCTGACTACGGAGTTGGTTAATGGTGTCGATTTTTAAAATGGAATCGTTGATGATAATCCCAGTCATCACGATAATCCCGATCATAGACATCAGGTTGATACTGGCTCCGAAAAGTTTCAGCATCAAAAAGGCTCCGAAAATATCGATTGGTACTTCCAATAGGACAATAAAAGGTAAAGTCAGTGACTCGAACTGGGAAGCCAGAATAAAATACAAGAGCATTAAGGAGATACCGAGAATAATCAATAACTCACGGATCATTTCCCGGTTGGAAAAGAGACTTCCGGCAAAAGAAACTTCAAAGTGTTTGTCTTCTGTGACTACTTGTTGTATTTGCTTTATGATGCTTTCACTTTCTGCTTCCGACACATCCAGTTTTACTGGAAAAAATTCACCTTCCTGCCCGGCACGAAGGGTCTTTATATCTATTCCTTTGTCTTCGCGAAGCAAGTTACGCACCGGAATCATTTTACCTTTTTGATTTTCAATCTGCGTGTAGGATAGTACATCCCGGATCCTTTGGGGTTTTCCTCCCAGAATGACCGGGGTAAAGGCTTGATTTTCCGTAATCACCATGATTTTATTTTCGTTGAAAGCGCTTTTGATTTTTTGATGCAAAGCATCGAACGACACATCGTAGGCAAGTAGTTTTACCGGGTCAGCTTTCAGGATCATATGTTCTTGCCAGGCAATGGGTGGTACGGAGTGACCTTTTAAGGTTTGTTGTAATTTTCCATGCAAGTTTTCCAGAAATATGTTGTTTTGCGGGCCCTTTTGGACAGCCCGTAACCGGGCTACTAAGGGAGCTTCACTTTTCGAAAAAAGGAGATTGAATAAATTACCGACCTCTTTAAATTCAGCTTGGGCTTGTGGAAATGTGCCGGCCAGGTACGCATTCAGGTTTTGTCGAAGCGTTTTTAGATCTTGGGATTGAGGCACCTTGAAATACACTAAGGCTTCCGAAGGGCCCAGCTCATGGTTGCGGTCAAGTAAGTATTGTTGTTGGCCTACCCAACAGGTATTTTGGAGGGACAATTTCTTTGTCTGTTGCACCAACTTTTGGGTCCTCCGGTTATTTTCATCTAGGTGAATACGTTCGTTCCAGTCAATATGTAACAGTATTTCTTGTTGAGTGACGGGCGGAAGTTTTTCTTTATTTAATTGGGTATACAACCAAGTACAGCCAACCAACATGAGTAGAAAAATCCCCCATAACATATCCTGGTGGCGCATGGTCAGCCGGAAGCCTTTTTCGTAAAGACGTTCGTAATTGAGAAACCGAATCCTTTGTGATAAGGAAGTGCTTGTATGCGGTTTTTTCTGATAAAAAAACTTGAAATACACTGGCAATAACGTGACGGATACGGCTAGGGAAACTGACAAACCAATGGTAATGGAAATGGCTTGATCGTAAAACATGGCTCCGGAAATTCCACTGAGAAAGATCAAGGGGATAAATACTGCACAGGTAGTCAATACGGAGCTCAATAAAGGGCGGAAAACTTCATTGGTTCCTTGTACACAAGCGTTGAGTAATTTGCCGTTTCGTTGGTATTGTTGGTTGATGTTATCGATTACGATAATGGAATTATCAATCATCATTCCAACCCCCAGTACCAGACCCGATAAGGAAATGATATTGATGGACAATCCGACCAAGTGAAAGAAGAGTAACGAGACGATCAGGGAAGCCGGAACGGATATACCGATAAGAATGGGGGATTTAAAATCTTTTAAAAAGAAGAACATAATAACAAAAGCAAAAAGAGCCCCCCATACCAAGCTTTGCGTCAAGTTGTCGATGGAATAGTCCAAAAGAAGGGTTTGATCACGAGTGATTTCGAAAGCTATATTTGGATAATCCCGTTCAAAATATCCGACTAATATGTGTAAGTTTTCTTTTAAAGAAGCCATTTGGGCATCCGATTGTTTAATCACGGCTAGGGACAGGGCATTTTTTCCATTGGCCGTCACCAGGCCTTTTCTTTTTTGCGGGTGTTCAATAACCTGTGCCAGATCTTTGAGTTGCAGCAAACGGCCTTCGAGTTTCAGATAGATTGCTTCAATATCTTGTTTGTTTTGTAGGGAAGAGGCAAAACGGATATTGTATTGGTATTGTCCGTCCCGGATCAGGAGATTACCCAATTGTAAATTCATGCGTTTGATGCTTTGTTCCAGTTGGGAAAGGGTGAGGCCCAGCCCTTCTAGCTTGGATAGGTCAGGGAGGATTAACAACTCCGGAAATACCTGCCCGCTCATATCTACCAAGGCCACTTCGTTAAGCTGTTCGATGCGTTTTCGGATTACTTGACCGGCAAAATTACTCAGCTCTGCAAATTTTTGAGGAACGGGAAAACGCTCATTGTGAGTACGTATGTGAGCTGTTTCCTCTTTTAAGGTTAGGTTTAGGTAGAAGACGGGAATATCGCTTGCACTGGCTTTGACCACACGGGGGCGGTCCATATCCCGGGGAAGGTTATTCATTGAACGGTCGACCTTTTCATTGACTTCGATAAACGCAAAATCAATATCGGTTCCATAATCAAACCGCAATTGAATGATGCCGTGTCCATCGCGGGTTTCGCTATGGATATCGTCCAGATGAGCGACTTGCATCAAGTTTTGCCGTAAGGGCCTGACTACCGAGCTTTCCAGCTCTCGGGCCGACAAGCCTTCTTTGCTGATCTGTACTGTGATTTCCGGAATATCAATATCTGGCATCAATGACACAGGTAGTCGCATCACCGCTACCACTCCTAACACCAGAAGTGCTATATAGGTCATCGTTACGGCAATCGGGCGGGAAATTAAAAAGTGTACCATTTTTTCAGCGCTCAGGATACAAGTTTTGGATTTGGTCAACTATATAAAAGGCAAATTGACAGGCCTTTTGAGATACGGTACTATTATGAATCATTGAGGTAGCGGAGTTAAATGAACATTTTATCCTCAAGAACAATTTTTACAAACCTTTCATGAATGTTAACCGATTACTGATGACTGTTCCCCGTTTCACTGATTTTTACCTGCGATTCATGGGCCAGGTTTAGGTTTCCGGAAATGATTACGGTATCTCCGGCTTGGAGGGGGGAATTTTTTTCGGGGTGGGGAATGATGGCGTAGGAATGGCTGTTTTCAAAAACGGTTTGTACATAATTCCAATAGGCTTTTCCTTCTTTAATACTAAAAATAACCTCCTGGTTTTGCCGGAGAACTACGGCTGATTTGGGGACTACCAGTTGCTTGTTGACTTGGTTTTCAATCATCACTTTTACATTCATTCCTTCGAGTAGCCCTCCCGTATTGCGTACCCGGGCTTTTACACTGACGAGGCCGTTTTCGTCTACTACCGGGTTGATTTCCGTTACCTGACCCTTGAAGGTTTGATCCAGGGAAAAGGGCTGGATCTTTACGTGTTGCTTCAGGCGAATGTCCTTGATTTCCGCTTCGATAATCTGGAATTCCACTTCGAATTCCGAATCATCGATCAGGGTGCAAAAGGCCGGGGTTTCCCCTGAATTAGGACGCTCGTACAGCTTGGCTTGAAGGTTGGCAATTTTTCCGGCAAAAGGTGCTGTGAGTACTGTGCCTTGATAAGCTTCCCGGGCATCGTTAAGGCTTTGTTGGGCTTCGGCATATCCCGAGCGGATACGGGCAATCTCCATTAGTTCCATGGGGACGTTACTACTGTCTTTTAAATCGTACCCCTGGCCGATTAGAAAATCGGCCAACTCCAAGCGGGCTTTTTGGAGGTTCATTTGAGCCCTTTCCAAATCTTGTTTTTGCTTTGTTTGACGCAACTGAACGATGATACTTCCTTTCCGCACTTGCATTCCGTTTTTTACCGGAAGGAGTTCAATCGGTTCGTTTAGGGCAAAGTTCAAATCACTTTTGCGTAAGGCTCTTAACTTTCCATTACTGACTAGTTCTTTCTGAAAATCCTGTTCTTTCAGCATTTGAATGACCACCAGGTTTTGTTCTTTCAGATAGGTTTTTTTATTGGGATCGTCTTTAAGCTCTTCTGCTTGATGGGTACATCCCCATAGAACAAGGAATAAAAGACTATGGCAATAGTAGTTCATAGGTTTGTTGTGTTTGTTTGAAGATAGGAGAAGTGTTTGTTTCACATAGTGTTGATTGAGTAAAACTCCCCCTTGGGGTAATTCATTATTGACTCCTTAATGTAAAGCTTGAGTTAGCTAACAATCGGTATAAATATTCAATATATAATTTTCAAAAATCTTTTCCAACGAATTCCCTGGGAACCGGTAGAAAAAATAACCATAGCGGCTTTGCCTACGATGTAGGACTCCGGTACAAAGCCCCAAAAGCGACTGTCCATAGAAGAGGGGCGGTTGTCGCCCATAGTGAAGTAATAATTTTGTCGGAAGGTGTAGGTAGTGACCTCCTGTTCATCCTGATAGTATTTTCCTTCCCGCTGCTCAATACCTGCTTTTTCGAAATAATCCAGAGCTTTTTTGTACAAGGCAAAAGTGGAAGGGTTGAGAGGGATTTTCATGTCCTTTTGAGGAATGATCAAAGGCCCTAGGTTGTCCGGACTCCATAAAAATTGCTTGTTCCAGGGGTAGGTTTTGGCCACGGTATCCGCTGGAGCGACTTCCCTGGTAATCGTATCCACACAAGCTGCCCGGGCCAGTTGTCTTTTTTGCGCTGTCGTTAAGGTGAGCGAAACCGTGTTTTTCTCTTTTCTGCTTCGGTAGCCAAAATAGGGGATCGCCAGGCTATCCAATTGCCGGTGAAAAGCTGTTGCCTGATGGTAAGAGACATCGTATATGGCCTTCATACCTTCAGGAGCAGCTATTGTTTGCCGGTTGGTGAGTATTTCTCCGTTGACAATCTGCAAAGTGTCTCCCGGTAAGGCCGTACAACGTTTGACAAAAAAGGACTTTTCGTCATCGGGATAATTGAAGACCATCACGTCCCCCTGGGCCACTCGGGCAATGCCGTTGAGGCGATGGTAATCCCAGTGCGTTTCAGCCCGGGCTTCGGGCGGCATTACTAGGAAAAAAGCCACGTTTAACCAGGGGATTTCCAAAGGAGATTGAGGCAGGCGCGGCCCGTAATTCAACTTGCTGACCACAACCCGGTCGCCTGGCAACAAGGTATTTTCCATCGAACCGCTGGGAATATGATATACCTCCACCAAAAACACCCTGGCAGCAATGCTGGCACAAAACACCAAGGCAAACATCCCCAAAGCGTACAGTTTCGGGTGCCTTCTCAACCACCGTACCGACCGCCAATTGGCGGTAAACAACAGGTAAGCCCCGGCAAAAAACAAGGCCAGTAAGAAAAGCCAGAATAGGCCCAAGGTGAGAAAGAGGAGAGCAATGGCCAGTAAGCCCATTCCCAGGCGGGGTAATTGCAGCGTTCTTTTGATGAAGGTTGATAGGTTTTTTTGAGTGTTTTTGGCTGGCATGGCGGTGTATGTTTTGATGATTACTTGTAACCCTTTTGGCGAACAGAAACGAAAATTCTTCCTGTTTTTATTGATAAGCCCGGTTGCTTAATGCCAGATCATATGCGTTTGCTCTCCTTCTACCTTATGGATGATAAATATTCTTCCTGTGGGATCTCCGTCACATTGCAAGCGAAAGTATCCGTTGCGGGGAGCATTTGCAAAAGCGATTTCGGAGGAGGTCGCTTTTTGACGGCCTAAACTTTCCCATTGGTTGTTTTTCCAGTAAAACAGTTCGTAGTCCTTTCCCGGATGGACTGCATTACTGTCGTCTGCTCCACTAAGCCAAGGTCCCCAGCGATCGGCCCGAAGGCTGACGGTGGAGTCTGAAGAAGGCTCCAGAGAAGTCATTCGTCCGTCAGGTAACAAGTGGAAAGGAGGACCGGCCGGGGAATATGTACCATTGTAAAACATCGGGCGATAAATGATATTGGCTCCCATCTCCGAAAAACGGGTTCGTCCGTCTTGTTCTATGGGACTCCAATGCACAGCTTTCCAGGTGCCCGAATTAAACACACATAGGTAGACAAAGCGGCTTTCGGGAGTAGGGTTTTCTTCCAGGCGTAAGGTGAGGTCATAGGTTTGGGTGTATTCAGCTGTGACATCCGTAAAGGTGCCGGAGTTCAAAAATGGCGGTATCGTTTCTTCTGCTGTTTTGATATGGGCCAGGCTGTTTGCATTAAATTGAAAGGTGGAGCGGTATACCTTGGCCAGTCCCTTATACCCCATATAACTGTGCTTAGGTTCATCGGCTTGGGAATACTCCGGAGAAGCTTCTGTGCCCATAAATGGCAGAAAGGTGTTGTCTTTTGCAAGTACCACGTTCCAATTGTGACCACTGTTCCAGCGCCCCCAATAGGGAACAAAATCACTGCCTATGGGGATTCCCATGGCCCGCATGGCATACATAGCCATAGTACTCATGTCCTCACAATTGCCCCGTTGCTGCTCCAGTAATTTCTCCAATGACAGGCGGGCCGGGTATTCGTAGAACAAGCTGTTGAATGAAAACCAGCTTTTTAACTTTTCATTGATCTGCGTACAGGCTTCCACCGGGTCCTCGGGTACTTTTAGGGAATCCCCGAGCCAACGGTATTGCTCAAACATTTTTTGTCGCCAATGCAGAGTGGGAGGCTCTGTCTTACAGCGGTAGGGCAAAATGAATTCACAAAACTGCTCAAAGGTTACATGCGCTGCCCAGGGTTGTTGCCAGGCCTGAAAAGCCCCATCGATATTGCGGATTAAAAACTCGGAAGAAAGGCTGGTGAGGTCATTCGAAAAGTGGGTTACAGGCTGTACCGAACCGTACAGGCTTTCCAAAGAGTCCCTTGCTTGCCGCATTCCTTTGCGGTCCTCATAGGCCAGCATATCAAAGTTTGCTCTGGTATTGTTCCATATAACCTCCACGGTACCGTGGTATGCCATGTTTTCCAATAAGAAATAAGCCGCTTTCAGTTTCAGGCTGTCCTCCGGGTTTTGGTAATGTTCGATCACCTTCTGCAGTTCGTCACGGTGGGCCTCAGTCGCTGCTAACATTGTGCGGACCTTTTCGGGCACCGGATGAAAGTAATTGGCGATGGCGCTGCGATAACGGTACACAAAGGAACTGAGGCAAAGGAAGAGAAGTAGGGTTAGTAAGTAAGTGGGTTTTTTCATGGAAATAGTTTGAACTTAACTGAATTTCGGGAAATACCTTAAGTAAAAGTGTCTAAATAATCAATAAATATGAGTGGAAATTTTAGCTGTCTTTAGAGATGAAAGGTATCTATGTTCATTTATGGAAAATAATAGAGATTATTACGAATGATTGATTAAAGGGGTATTTTTTCTAAGCTTGTGCAAGGCACAGCCTATCAAAAAAACGCCCTGCCTTTTATCGGTTCCCCTTATAATATTTGATTTGTAATAACCTCTAATTAATAATTATTTTTTCAACTTTTCAATAGCTTTTTCTTAATTCCTAAATAGTATTCCTTTGAAAGGAAGGGCAGTTCTTTCGTAGGGACAAAAACAGAATGCATAATTAGGTTAGTTTCAGCAATAAATATATAAGGCAAAAAATGTTGCTCGAGAGGAAGAAAACTTAATTGTTTTTCTGTCAAGGTATAAACAGGAAATGGTATTTGATATTCTTTTAATAAAAAATGTAATGTCCTCTCTTCATAAGAGGTAGCAATTATACAAATATTTTGAATTCCTGTTGAATCCGAAAGGCTTTTTAAGTTTAACAATTCCTGTTTGATGCAAATATCACAGTGTTTATTAGATATTCTAAAAAAGAGTTTTTTTTCGTGTAACACCTCTTTTATATTGAGCGTTTTTTTACTTTTAAAATGGGTAAGATTTAAATTGCTGTCCAGCTTTATACCTTCATTTTCAAGTTGATTTTTTAAATTATACCTGATGATTTCCACCTCTGTCTTTTTTTGCTGGAGCATTGATGAAGTTGCTATAAGTTTATTTTCAAGTTGTTTTATTTTAGCATATGTAGTAAACACTGCGAGAACGGAAAAACAAAACAATAAGAACAAGAACAGTTTTTTTAATATTTCTTTGTAATTATTTGATACTTGAAAGTTCGTTTTAGTACTCATTTTTTAGTATTACTTTTTGGGTATGGAAATAGCAAGAATGGGATTGCCGTAGGGCGATAGTGTATCAGCAAAACTTTGCAGGTATTTGGAAGAGGAATTTTTTGCTTTACTTATTATATCATCAGGGTATACGATGGAAATCAGCCGTTCATTCTCAGTGATGGCGGTGAAAGGTGTTATAGGGATTGCATTGATATCATTGTGGAATGTTTCAGAGCCTTTATAAGTACAGTTAATGACCTTTGATTGGTCTTTGTTGTAAGTTGAAACAATAGGCTTATTTTCGAATTGTGAGTAAATGATGAGGTGTCGATCCGTTTCAATTACTTCACTTAATAAGGCATATTCATGTATTTTTACCATGTATGCAGAAACTTTATCAGTTTCCAGGATATCTCCAGGCAATTTGTGTTTCCCATAATCGATGAAATACTTACATTGCAATCCATTTTTTGTGAGGGCAAATACGGTATCGGAAAGCATTCTATTAAATAATACTTCTTGTTTGTAACTAAAAAACTGTTCATTTTTCCAATAAATGTTGATTTGTGGCCTGAGAAGCTTGGAATAAGGGAGGTGTTTTTGGGTAGGCGTACCGTTTCTATCAGTTAGAATTATAGAAAATAAGTTGTCATTTTCAAGAAAAGCATCATGTGTATTGAAGGAAGCATCAAGTAAATATTGTCCATTACTCAGGCATTCCATTTTATATGCAGGAGTTGGTGCCGAAGTTTCCTTGGTATAGGTGCCATTTTCTAAATTGTAGTACCGCCATTTGAAATCATCTGAAATGACTAAGGATTGATTGACCTTATCGATGGTAAAATCAACTAGCTTTAAATACTCTCCGGGTCCTTTGCCGACTTTGTTTAGTTTGTATTTCAAAACCCCATCCTTACGAAAACAAAAAAGGTTATCATTAAAATCAGAAATATAATAATGGTTTTTCCAATCAACTATTTTGCGAATTTCTCCCACGATATCATCCTTAGGGCTATGTAGATGTATATAATAGACCGAATCAACGATATCTGATAAGTTAATATTTTTATCCTGTTTTTCAAGGTTTAGTGATATGGTAGATATGTTGTGACAGGTGGTATTAATTACTTGATTTTCTTGCTTACAAGAAGTCAAAAGCCATAAAGTCAGGATAAGAATGATTTTAGCTATTATATTCCTATTCCGGTTTGCAAAGCTTGATTTTTGAGTCATTGTTTTTTTATTCTAACTATGATGATAATTTCAGACAGATAGGAGATTTATAGATTTGGATAAGGACTATAGTATAGCTTTTTTACCTAATTCATATTTTTGTGATGTACATAAAATTCAATCCCTTGTAAAGGGTAATTAGGGGCAAAGTTCTGATTGCCCCTACCTTTTTATTAAGCTTAACATTCTTGTCCAATCCTTTCTTTTAGGCAACAATTATCTTGTGAGCTTTTGCAGTCGATTTTTCTGTTAAAAAGACCACGGCAGTCTTCCACATAATTAATTGAATACTTAGTGGCATCACAATTGGGGTTTTCTGAAAAAGCAAAGGCTGATTTACTAAGGCTTTTTAAAGTCAATGAAAAACTTTCACTGGTTGAGGATTCAAGGGCATTATATCCTGAAACTGCACTCATAAATACAAATAATCCTAAATAAATTAGTTTTTTCATAAAAATTCACCTTTAAAAGATTTAAAAACATATAAATAAACTAGCTCGAGCTCATTCCAAAATGCTGCAACAGCTTTTCCATCTCTCTTCTTATCTCTTTGATAGCCGTTGATTCTACTTTCACCTCTTTCTCCAATAATTCCTTGGCTACTTCCATGGTTTTTGCTTTGTCTCTGTGTATCTTTCGGCTAAGAGATATTTAGGATAAAACTGGCAGGGAATATACCGTAAATGGCCTGTCCGGCGAAAGCTCGGAATAGTTGAAATGCCTTTTGTTATAAATTCCAATTTTTTTGTATAAAAAAGTATGTGGTATACATTTAAATAAATCAAGTCCAAAATGTCAATTTAACTTCCATCATACTTTTTGAAACATAATTTAAAAGAGGAGTACTTTTTTATAAAGCTTTTCCAAGTCTGAGTTCAGTACAGGGTTACCTATTATAACTACTTCATTGTTTTTGTTTAATAATACTGTTTGGAGTCGTTTGTCATATAGTCGGTTTCGTGATATAAATTCATCGTTAGGGTCATGCACCCAAGTATGTGTAAAGCCATGTGTGGTAGCCATGTTTTTTTGAAATTCCTCTTTATCAAAAGTATTGATGTAGAAAATAAAAGCACAATGATCCCTTTTTATGGGGGTTTCTTTCATGAATTTTTTCCAAAAGATTAAATCCTCTATACATACCCCACAATTAGCATCAATATAACTTACTATCTTGAACTGGTGATTTTTTATACTTTTAAAATAATCAGGGGTACCTCCTACAGGCTCTAAGTTATCAGGTAACAAAACCTTTTGACCCTTCATCTTTGTGACAATCGTTTCAGCTGTTTTTGTCCAAATAGGGCCTTTTTTATTTTCAGTATCCACACATGAGTAAGTTGTAAATACTAGTACCAAGATGATCAGCTTATTATTGGTCATAATCAAGTATTATACTTTTCATGTATTTGGGTTAAAGGTTCTCGAATTTTACAATTTCAGGTTCACCGTATTCGTTGATGGACGTGCCATATATTACTTTGTCTGCATCTACCGTCAATCGATTTATATTTTTATCCAAATGGTATTCAAAAGTTTTACGGCCGTCCCAACTGACAACATGAATGATATTTCCAAAAGAATAATCTTTTTCTCCGATTTTCTTTCCGGAAAATAAAGCATACACAAAATTTTCTGAGGTGGCAATATCTAAATATCCTGTTTGGGCCTTGTTAGTAAAGGCTATTTGAGATTGGCCTCCAATTTGAATTCTTTTGTACCCATTTGGGGGAAATCTTTCATAGGACCAAATAGAGTCAATGCCGGTTTGAGTGACTTCATATAAATCAATTCTACAAGCATTATTTGTTACAAATGCCAGTTTTTTTCGGTCTGGGCTCAATACTAGTTCTCCCTCATATAATTTGGCATTTTCAATAGCAGATAAACTTTTGTCTGTTTTCTCTGGGAAATTTACCATATATTTTATTAGAGACCCATTGGGTTTCAATAATGCGAATCGTCCTTGAGGGGAGATGCTTTCTCCTATTAAATAGTCATTGCCTACTAAGGTGCTTGAAAAGTAGGCAGAGGATTCTTTTTCATTTGAAAAGGTTACTAATGTTTCCGGAACATACTTTTCCTTTTTTAGAAGCTCTTTTAAAGAGAATTTTAACAGTTTTTTCCCAAACAGATCATATACCCAAAAGTTATTGTTGTTTTGGGAAACTTGTATATTGCCAATTACTAAAATTTCTCCGGGGCCTTTTCCTTTTGCAGTAGTTTGTTTAATGGGTTTTCCAAACAGGTCATATAATTCAAGAAGAGGTTCGCCTTTATAATTACCAATAATAAGGGTTGAGTCAATTAGAGCAATGTCCCATGGGTCCTGAAGTTGTGGGCCCTTTATTAGGGTTTTTGCTTTTAAATCTGTTTTTACAGTAAATAATGTTGGTAAGTGGCCACTTTCTTTTTCCGGTGTGTTTCCACAACTGATAAGAAAATGCACTAATAACAAAGCAAAAAAGATATGTATCTGGTTGAGTATGGTTTTCTTGATCATCATATAATAACTTTGAGGAAAGTAAGAGGAAGTATTCAAACTTCCCCTAAATTAAATAGCATCTTTTAGTTTGATATTAATCTTCCGGTTCCTTCTCCTACTCCGTTGATTACACATTTATTTTGGTTTGAGGCATCACACTCTGCCCCGAATGCGGAAGCTTGTAGAGCCTTTACATTCTGCAATGTAAGACTAGTCATACCTTCCTTAGAACTGTCCTTTTCTACTGATACCCCAAAGAAACCGGCTCCCATAATAAATGCGCCTAAAAAGAATTTGCTAAAGGTTTTCATCGATACTTAATTTTAAGTGTGAAGAATATATAAGAATTAGTTTGAACTCATTTGTTGAATTTTATCAGGATGGCTTCCATTTCATTTTTAATTTCATTAATAGCCCTTGATTCCACTTTCACCTCTTTCTCCAATAATTCCTTGGCTACTTCCCTTGCTTTTTGCTTTTGATTTGTCTCTTCATACAATTTTGCCAAGAGGTATTTGGGGTAAAAACGGCTGGGAATCATCTGCCAGGCTTGTAGATAAGCCTTCTCGGCCAAGGCGTGCTTTCCCAAGGCTTTGTAACTGTCCCCCAGGGCCGTATAGGTAATGGTATTGCTTAAGTAATTTTGGGCTTGGGTCAGTACTTCAATGGCTTTTTTATGCTCCCCGGCCATAGAGAGGGCCTTGCCGTAGTTGTTCAGGAAGCCTCCGTTGTGTTGCAAGTAGGGCCAGGCCTTTTCGTAATCTTCCAGGCAAGCTTCGTAAGCGCCCGTTTGATAGGTTTGAAAGGCATGTTTCCAGGTGGTATAAGCGTCTTTTTGTTGGAGTACCCGCTGTCCGGCCCAAGGCAGACAGCATAGAAGGGCTAAACCTGCCGCTATGCGGATTCCTTGGAGGCCTTTGTTCGGAACATTGATGGAGGGAGTAGTCCATGTGGCCAGGGCCGCCAGATACACTAGTCCGTTAGCCACAATTGGCCAAATCTCCAGGGGGTATGAAAAACAGCTGAACACCAACAGGGCCAATAAGCCGGCCCGGCAAAGGGCTACCCAAATTTGCTTATCTCCCTGCCGGGTTTTTCCAAAAAAAGCAAACGTCAATATCCCCAGTACCAAGAGCAATCCTACCAAACCCAGCTCTACGGCCATATGTAAAAATTCATTAAAGACATAAGTCACATTATCGGCTACCATGGCTTCTGTACTGTCCGGGCGGGCCTTGAAATAGGCCGCCTGATAATCCATGTACCGGGCCTTGAATTGCTCCACACCATGTCCCCATAAGGGTTGGTCTGCGATCATTGCTGCCGTTACTTTCCAGATCAAAACCCTTCCGTTAGCCGAGCCTTCTTTAAAGGTATACAGACCGTATCCGGCCAAGCCGATGAATAGTATAAGCCCCGGCAAACTGAGCATCCTTAGGCGCCAGGAGGGCAGTCGGTTTTTCAGTTTGCCAATCCATGGATACTTTATCATAGCTAAATAGCCCAAAGAAGCCAAAGCCCCTAACCAGGCGGCCCTGGATTGACTGGCGGGGAGTACCAGCAGGATTGTAATCGTACACAGTATGGCTATATACGTAAACAGCGTCTGCTGCCAGGATTTTGGAAATAAGCGTTCTTTGAACCAGTAAACTCCTACGGCCACAGGGAAGACAGTCACCAAGTACCCCGCGTAAGGCCCTGGGTTAAAGAAACTGCCGGTCATTTTAAAACCGGTATGGTAGGAGGGGAATATACCGTACAATTGCAGGTTGCCGTAAATGGCCTGTCCGGCTCCGGCTGTTATAATGGCGAGTAGTATATAGGGAAGGTACTTTTTATCCAATAGCCGAAGGGCCGGATAGAGTACTACCAAAGCCAATAAACCCCAATAACGCTCCGGTGCAGTTGTATTCCAAAGTATCAATGTATGTATTGTTATATACCCGGCTAATACCAGGCCTATGCCATCCGACCACGTGAAGTTTCCATCTCTTTTGCGGGAATCTACTAACAGAGAGGCCCCCATGGTTCCGGCCAAAGCGATTCCTCCGAAAAGCAAAAAGAAGAACTGACCGCTTTGGGTGGGGAAGAGTATACCTGTATCCATTGCAAAGGGCCCTCCCGATAGCAGGACACATGCAAGCGCACAGATAAGTACAGACAGTATTTGCCGGAGTGATTGTAGCATACGATTCAGCGCATAAGGTTACTTCCGGTTTTTGAGAAAACCAGAAACAAATATTATCTCTTCCTATTCCAAAGAAGTATATTTTACAAGGATGAGTTGTTGTTTACCGGGTTGCTTAGTATAAGGTATTTAAAGTTAGTTGAGGTTGGTTTGTGGTTTTTATGTTTTCGATAACACAATAGTAAAAAATACTAGTTTAAGATGCAAGTTGTTTTTTTATTTTTTTACCGTTTAGTACTTAGTGATGAATATGGATTGCTACAGATGCTTAGGTAGGAGTATTGCCGTGTTATTTTCCATGAATATGATACACCTCTACAAAGTACCAAGGCAAAATTCCCAAAGCGTAGTGTTGGGGGCCTTCTCAACCACCGGACCGGATGTCAGTTGGAGGTAAACAGCAGGTATGTCCCGGTAAAAAATAAGAACAGTACAAAGAGCTAAAACAGGCTCAGGGTGAGAATGAGAAGAGAGTTAAGCGGAGTAATTGCTGGTATTGTGTTGAGAAATTCAATACATAAGTTGTTTGCCTTCTTGGTACAAAAAGATTCTTGCTTCTGATTGATCTTCCGGTACGACCCGGTATACCGCATTGGATGGTACATTCTCAAAAGTAATGCTTGTCCCTTTTGCTTGCTTTTTGGCTACTTTTATCCAATCGTAATCCCAGTAGTATAAAGCATAGTTTTTCCCTTTTTCGATTGCATTGCCATTTCTCAAATGTGGATAGTGCTCAACCTGAATGGTTTGTCGCTTTGTTATATCCGGAGTCAGGCTTTTTACAGTACCGTTTTGGGTGAATAAGACAGGGGAGGTGAGGGGTAACGTTCTTCCATGCTGGTAGCCTACCGGCAAGTATACGACATTTTTTCCCATGTCTGTAAAGGTTACTTTTTTGTTTTCCACCTTACCCCAGTGAATAGGCTTCCAGGTGTTTACATTGAATACTGCCGCATAGGCTATATGATGGCCGTCCGGTAAAGTTCGTTCAAGTGAGACGGTAAAATCGCGTACTTCCGTATACAGTGCTGTTACATCGCGGTAATTTTGTAGATTCATAAAACCCGGTACTTCTTCCTCTTGTCCTCTGAGTTGATGCAATTTATTGGCTTGGGCAGCATAGGTATACCGATAGGCTTTGGCAACCACTCGAGAAGTTTTATCCGGTTTCGGGTGGTTGTACGTTCCGTCAAACCATTGGTTGGTGCCTTTATCAGATAGTAGTGCCAGCCATTGATGGCCGTAATTTGTTCGGGGCCAGAAAGGAGTAAAATCTACAGCTACCGGTACTCCGTTTGCCCGCATCGCATAGGTGGTCACATTGGTTAAATCTTCGCACATTCCACCTCCCAAACGCCTGGCTTCACTAAGGGAGAGTTCCCTGGGCACATAAAACCGGGCCAATTTATAACCATAGTCCTTCTGCAAATCCTGATTGATTACTTTACAAATTGCAAACAAGTCATTTGAAAGGCTCAAGGTATCTATGGCAGGAAGGTACTTTTGTCGAAAGTACTTTCTCCAACCGGCTTCCAGGGGTTCCTGATGGGCCCGGTAAGGTAAAATAAATTCGCAGAATTGTTGAAAATTTAATTGCCGGGCCCAGGGAAGTTGCCAGGCAGTAAAAGCCTGCTCGATATTGTCAATCAACAAACCGGCATTTACTGAATGGTGATCTACAGTAGGTTTTCCTCTTTGAAAATATATTTGACCTAATCGTTTCAAAGAATCTAATTCCCGGATTACTTCGTCTTTAGGCTTTTCTTTATATGCAAAGATGTCGATGGAGGCATTTTCATTTAAAGAAACGTTGGGGTTCCCATGCAGGTACATATGCTCGATCAGGAAATAAGCCGCTTTTAGCTTCAGGCTATCCTCCGGGTTTTGGTAATGCTCGATTACCTTCTGTAGTTCCTCACGGTTGGCCTCAGCCGCTGCTAACACTGTGCGGACTTTTTCAGGCACCGGATGAAAGTAATTGGTGATGGCGCTGCGGTATCGGTACACAAAGGAACTGAGGCAAAGGAAGAAAAGTAGGGTTAGTAAGTAAGTGGGTTTGTTCATCGATGACAGACAAGATTATGTAAGGTCAGAGGATTGGATATGTTTAAAAATTGATCTCTAATAGTAGATAGTAACTTGATAGAACTAAAAATAAATATTTTAGGAAGAGGTCTTATCTATCTGGATAAAGCTCTGAAGTGGTTTACACGTATAGTTTTTGACCGAACATGGAATCAAAACCGGCTCATCAAGGCACTTTTTGAAAACGCTATTGTTGCAAAAAGTAACACAGAGGAGGCGCTTTTGAAACATTTCAAAAAAAAGAAAAAATTGAATTCACTTCTCTTCCTAAAACATGCTTATTGTACATTATTAAGTTTTATTTTATACCTGATAAGTACCGGGTTACTATTCTCATTTAAATTTAAATCTGTGAAAATGGATTTGCCTTTATTCGTGTTGCTGATCTCTCCGGCTTCAAGGTAGCCAATAAAATATTCATTAGCGATATTCAATGGGCCTTTTATGGAGGTTCCTGCAATCCAGTTTTTATTTTGGGATATATTCAATACCTGAGCACCTTTTTTTATAAAATAGGTTGTAAAACTGCCCTCCCCTGTTTTTTCAAAGCCCTCATCGCTTTTTACCCATTGAAAGGATATAAAATCCTTATTTTCAGTGATTTGCCCGGTATGAAAAACATACCTGTTTTTTAGGAAAAAGTTTCCCATTTTGGGTAAATCCATTGTCTTTATCTTTTGAGTTATTTTTCCTTTACCAAAATCAATTGTATAGGCAGGTTGGATTTCTGATTTAGAAATATGGTAAATGGTATCTGTCCAAGCATGTACAAACGAAATATGATCATTATACTTTGCAAACTCATTGAAGATTTTATAGGTATCTGTGTTGCCTATGTCGTATACACCTTCGTTGATAAACGTATTCTGAGTTTTATTATAAACTTTTATGAAATTAGTAAGGCCTTGTCCATAGTCTCTGCCATCTTTATGAAAAGCGTAGTGATGTTTATCGATTATGCAAAAAGACATTAACTGTGTGGATGATGGTAATTTTTCTTCATTGACAAAAGTACCATCCAGGCTGAAGTTGATCATTTTACCTTGGTTAATATCAATCACCTTAAGGAGTTTTTCTTCAGGAGCAATATCAAAATCAAAGGGCATAATGAACTCTCCAACGCCATTGCCCACCCTGTTGATTTTGAAGAGTAACTTGCCTTCACTGTCAAAACAAAATACTGCTTTTGTTTTTCTGGTATCCAAAATAAAGTATTTGTTATTATAATGGATTAATTTGTCAATAGTCCCAATAATACTATTCTCCGAAGTTTCCAATGGGATTAGTTCAGGAGTCCCAGAGATTATTTCCTTATAATTTTTTATACTATCTTCAGTATTAACCTTAATCACCGGAAGAGCAGGTTCCCCGTTTCTTGTATTATGCTCCTGTCCGGTACATGCAATTAGGTTAATGAAAAATACAGCTAAAACAAGGTAGTGTGTCATTATTTTATAGTTTCTCATCGTTAATTTCTTTCTGTCATTGAAGTGGTTTACGCTTATAGTTTTTGACCGAAGATGGAATCAAAACCGGCTCATCAAGGCATTTTTTGAAGAGAATAGCCAAAGGCTATTGTTGAAAAAAGTAACACAGAGGAGGCGTTTTTGAAACATTTCAAAAAAAAGAAAAAGGTTAATTCACTTCATTTGTAGTAAACTTACTTTGTGATTGAAAAGTGAAAAAACTTAAAAAGCATAGCGTTGTAGGAAAGCCATTGTAAAAAGTCTTTTCAGTAGTAAATACTAGAAACCAATGAGTAGCTAGCTACCCATTGGTAAAAGATTTATCAGGAAAAACAACAAGTTTGTTCTGTTGAACTATCACATCCAAGCTTCCAGCGATCATACCAATATTGCTTGCCTTTGCCTTCATGCCCCTCATTACAATCCAGAGCTTTAGCCTGTAATGAATGTAGATCAACATTTGCGGATCCCGAAGCACTTTTTCCAAATTCAATACTTGAACTTACATTAATGTATGTAAATGCAATTAATGTCATACAGACAATTCCTTGTAAAAGAAACTTCTTTTTACTTTTCATTTTTCTTATTTTACTTTTAAGTTAAACATAGATGAAACATCCCTCTTTATTATTTGGGACCTATCCGATAAGGGAGGGAATATCTTGTTTGGCAAAAAATTATTATCATACTGTTCTTTTGAAGAGTTTTGTCGCCTCAAAATATTTTTAATCGATCCTTACCCCGGCACAGTCCGTTTCGTCAATATACCATGCCTCTACCGGGTAGTGACTAACCATGAGGTTCCAACCGTTTCCGGCTAAAGCAAAACCTCCAATTATCAGTAGGTAGTGTCGTATAGGCAGTATTTTCCCGTGATGATTGTTACATACGATTTAGTAACTCATTTACAAGTTTGCCCCGTTTTTTTGGAAAGCCCAGAAGTAAGTATTACCTCTTATTCATAAGAAGTTCTTTTACAAGGATAAGTTGTTGTTTATTAATTTGCTTAAGAGCATGTTTGAATTTCACCCTTTGGGCCAAAACGAAGCTCTAAAAGGTGTTTTTAAGATAGCTAAGGATGGATTATAATATTTTTGTGAACGATAACGTAATGATAAAAAAAAGCCGTTTAAGATACAAGTTATTTTTTTTGTTTTTTACCGTTTACTACTTAATTGTTTAAAGGTGATTAGGTAGGGGTGTTGCCGTGTTATTTCCCATCCAGTTACTGGATATATGATACAATTCCACCGATTTATTTACACTCCCATCTTTATTCTAGAAGGTTACCTACAGAAGGGTAGGAAATATTTTCGCCTTACTTATGTATATAAACTAACTTGTTGTTTATGGATGTTTTCTATAAAAGTTGATATGTTTTTTGTTATGGTTTACTTGAATTTCAGGTACCTGTATTTCTTCTTAAAGAAGTGGTGAAGGGTATTGGTAATTCTATCCAAGAAGGAAAAAAGAGCGAGCAAAGCCTTTAATTCTTACTATTTATTGATTTTTTATAACCACTTCAAAGTCCAGTCAATCAGTCTCCTTTTAAAATTAGTGTAAGGAGGGGTAAGAAAGTCTGTGGGGCTGAAAGGGAGCACTTGTTTTAAAATGCCTCGTTCATTGGAAAATTCACGAAAACCAAAATAACCGTGTGACTTGCCTATACCGCTATAGTTGGAGCCGCCAAAGGGCAGGTTGGTGTTATTATGATGTACCAAACTATGATTGATACAGGTATTGCCGGCCCGGGTGCTTTGCAACCAATAGCGTATATGCTTCTGGGTTTTAGAATAAATGTATAGAGCCAAGGGTTTTTCTTTGGCATTAATCAAAGCACTGACTTCTTCTTTGTTCTTGAATGTCAGGAGGGGTAATACCGGGCCGAAGATCTCTTCTTGCATGAGACGGGAGTCCATTGGTAAATCACTCACCAGGGTTGGGGAGACATATTGTCCTTCTTTGATTTGGTTGCCCGAATGGATCGTAGCTCCTTTTCGAATAGCATCTTCCAATAATTCCCGAATGCGATTGTGATGCCGTTTATTAACGATCCGGCAATAATCCGCTGAGGCATGCGGATCTTCTCCGTAATAGCTTCGGATCTTTTCTTTGAATAGGGAAATTAATTGATCTTTTACCGATTCATGTACTAAGACATAGTCCGGGGCAATACAAATTTGTCCGTTGTTTAAAAACTTCGCCCAGGCAATTTTGCCTGCGGCATCCTGTAAGTTGGCTGAGGCGTCTACAATGGTGGGTGATTTACCGCCCAGTTCTAAGGTTACCGAACTCAGGTGTTCGGAAGCGGCTTTCATTACTACTTTGCCGATTTCCGGACTTCCGGTAAAAAAGATATGATTGAAAGGAAGTTTCAATAATGCTTCGGCAACTTCTTTCCCCCCTTCGAGCAAGCTTACTTGATGAGGCTCAAATAACTCCTCTACCATTTGCTTCATTACAGCAGAAGTGTGGGGAGTCATCTCAGAGGGCTTGATCACCACAGCGTTTCCTGCGGCAAGGGCTTGCACCAAAGGACCAAAAGTAAGGTTAAAAGGAAAGTTCCAAGGGGCAACGATTAACACAACCCCTTTGGGTTCCATTTGTATATAAGAACGTGACCCCATCAAAGTCAGGGGCGTGGCAACTTTACGGGGGCGCATCCATTTTCCCAATTGGCTGAGTGTATGTTTGATTTCACCGGTAACGTGGTAAATTTCGGTCAAATCCACTTCCGCAGGGCTTTTCTTAAAATCCGCATAAATGGCCTCCTGAATAGCCGTCCGGTACTTCAAAACTCCCGCATGCAACTTTCGCAAGAGTTGTTTCCGCTGTTTTACAGTAGTTGACGCCATTTCTTGCTGCCGGGATTTTTGCAAGTCAAATACCCGTTGGATTTCAGCCAAAGTCGGATGCGCAGTTTTCATATGCTGTATTATATTTACCTGTATAAACGATAGTTCTATGGAGAATAAAGCAAGGGTTTATTCATTCCCTCAACCCTTCATTCCTTCGGTTCCTCAATCCCTAAATAAATCCCTCAATCCTTCAATCCCTCAACCTTATTTTAACACCTCCCATCCACCAGCGACCGGGCATCGTAGCTCCCAAAATATCACTATACTCTTCATCAAAAAGGTTTACCACTTGAAAAGTTAGGGAAATATTTTGTAAAATGAAATAGCTCATCTGGGAATTCCATACCATATAATCAGGATTTAATTGGCTGTTGAGGGCTTGAGCATTTTCTTTATCACGCAGTTTATACATACCGTTGAGTCCCCATTCGAATTTGGGATGGTATAGCATCAGTTGCCAATTGGCCAGATGCCGGGCATGATTGGAGACATATTTAGAGACTTTGTCCAAGTCTCCTTGCGTACTCATCAAAATAAATCCGGCATTCAATTGTACATTCCATTGGTTACTCAGACGTTTGTAAACCCCTAGCTCCCATTCCAAGCCTTTGGTTTGAACTTCTTCCAGGTTGTTTGCAAATAAGTACTCCGCTTCTTCTTGCAGATGATCATGCATGGGAATTTCCTTGCCTGGAGTAAGCTGATAATCAATCAGGTTTTTACCGAATCGCCAAAAACCGGTCATTTTCAGGCTGATGCCTGAAGCCGGAAAGAAGTCCACGCCTGCTTCGGTTGACCAGGCCCGTTCCGCATGCAAATTAGGATTACCGATATTTCTTCCGGCAGGTAAGGGGCCGGGTAAATTAGTAGAGATATAGCGTTCTGTATAATCGGCAGCACGAAGGCTTTTCCCTGCACCACCGCGAAACTGCCATTGTTTGTTGAGCTGGTATGAAAGGTTGAGTTGAGGAGATAGCTCCCAGCCGTAATTTTGATCATGGTCAGCACGCAAGCTGGTATTTACATGCAAGTTTTGAACGGGTTGAAACAAAAGGATGCTGTAAACTCCACCGTGCCAATCGTGATGATCGCCCCGGTCATTGCTTTCTATGTTCCGGAAGTCTGCTTGTACCCCTGTGGCCAACTTGATATTTGCACCTAATTTACGGATATGATGAACTTGGTAGGTTAGATACCGGGTGGTATGCTCATTGGCCGGTGGGAAATCCGGGTTAAACAAGTACCAATCCGTATTGGATTTATAAGTAAAATCAATATCCGTACTATGTGTTTTATTTTGATGGCGAAGCTTCAAATGGTTCCACCAGGCAGTAGTCTCTTCCTGTGCTTCGTCAAATGTGCTGCGGGTATAAAAGTACTTGGCATTGAAATTCCGGCGGTCATAGGCGGTCCGGAACATCAAGTCCCAATGATCTGAAAGCGTCCATCCAATAGAACCGGAAACGGTTTTTACATCAAAATTACGACTGTCTCCTTCCGGCAAGGATTGACCGTTTGAGGTATTGAGCATGGCTCCGGCTCCTACTTTTATTTTTCCGTTACTCCAATAGCCACCTAAGTCCGCACTGAACAAGTTTTCTTCCCCGTACAACCCGCTTCCTTGTACGGTGTAGGTTTTTCCGGAGGGTTGTTTGGAAAATGTTTTGGTAATAATATGGATAATACCGCCTACGGCATCCGAACCAAATAAGGATGACCCGGGGCCTTTGAGTACTTCTATGCGCTCAATTTCGGCCGGAGAGATAGGGATATTGCTATTCATATGTCCGGTTAAGGGGTCGTTTAACCGGACTCCATCGATCAATACCAATACTTGGGAAAAAGTACTGCCTCGTATACTCAGGTCAGACTGCACTCCAAAGCCTCCTCTTGATTGTACTTCCACCCCGGGCAAATATCTGAACAGTTCGTCCAGTGAACGAACAGGTAGTTTTGCGATTTCTTCTGCGTCTATAATACTGAGGTGTTTTCCGCTTTCAATGGCAGTTTGACCGATCCGGGACGTGGCCACTTCAATGGAATCCAAAACCATCACCGGGCTTTCTTGTGCCCAAAGGGAAATGGTAGATACCGAAAGAAAAAGAGTAAATAGTAAGTGTTTGATTCTCATGTTGATCAGTGGATAATGAATATTCTTCCGGGCAAAGGTACAACAGGAAGGGCAGTAAACAGTAGTCGGAAGACAGACATCCACAGAGAAAAGAGGATTCCGGAATAGGTCATTTGGTCGTGAGAAAACAACTTACAAAGTCAGGTTTTCGAACATTGGTTCATATTCTATCTCTTCGAACAATCATGTATATGTGCAAGGGGGCTGGGAATATCCCTGAAATACAAGTTGATGGAGAAAAAGTCCCTTTTCGGTAAATACTACCAGGGAAATTACAAAACCGTATTCCGAACAATACTCTGGTAAGTTTCACTACTTTTCTTTGACGAAAGAAGCCGGTACTGGTCTTTTTTATGGTGAGAGTGTGGTATGAAGTATTTGCTTTTCATCATTTCACTAATTGGTCAATTACTATTTGCTACCTATTTGCAAGCACAACAAATGCCTGTGAGTGCAGGGGCAGAAAGCAGGGCTTTAGGGCATGTCCGTGTAAGTGTTGACAATGTTAATAATGTGCTCAATAATCCCTCATTACTAGGCCAGGCTAAGAAAATTCAATTTTCAGCCAATTATCAAAACCTCTTTTCTTCTTCATTTTTACACGCCATCAGTGCTACGGCCCAAGGAGTTTTTTTTAAGGGAGGATGGGGAGTTGCCTGGCAGCGTTTTGGTTCGGCTTTGTATAGTGAACATCGTTTGTCATGGGGGTATGGACATCAATTAGAAGGGGTTTCTTTGGGCGTTTCCGGGCAGTATTTGCAAATGCAAGCGCAGGGGGAACGCTCTTTCGGGGCTTTCTTGGCAAATGCCGGGGTAATGACCCGGCTTTACCCTAAACTGGCTTTAGGGGCAGTGTTTCACAATATCTTTCAGGCAAAAGCCGGAGAAAACCTCTCTCAGCAAATTCCTTCTTTTATCGCCATCGGTTTGCTGTATCAGCCCTATGATAAAGTGCGAATTCATACGGAAATAGAAAAAGAACTGCTTTCAAAGGTTGCTCTTAAAGCCGGATTGGCTTGGGAGGTATTACCTGCATTGGACCTACGGGCAGGTTTTGTGACAGAGCCTTTTTTGACAAGCCTGGGTTTAGGGCTCCGTTCCGGAGCGTTTCTCATCGACTATGGGGTTAGTTTGCATCCCATGCTTCCACTTTCTCATGCACTTTCGCTTTCCTTTTCTCCTCAAAAAAATAAAAAGACCCATGCTCAATAAACTGTGCTTGATCGTTGTGCTGTGGGTGTTTTTTTACCCTAACTCCTGGGGGCAATCTACGCAAAACCCTTTTGAGCAAATATTGGAAGAACTTTCCGTAAGCCAAGAGGAAGGGGCATACCAGGAGTTGTATGATTTTTATGAAAGATACTACCGGCAACCGATTGACTTGAACCGCACTGACCGGAATGAATTGGAAAGTTTGCATCTGTTGTCCGTAGAGCAGCTCAATCAATTTTTCTTGCACCGGCAAAGGTTAGGACCTTTATTGTCTATTTATGAATTGCAGGTCATTGAGAGCTTTGATTTGCCTACCATTCGAAAGTTATTGCCCTTTGTACAAGTTCCTCATGCATCCCTTGAAAAAGACAACCGTTCGCTTTTTTTTCGGATGAAAGAAGCTAAAAATCACTTTTTACTGATGCGATGGGGGAGGGTGTTGGAAACTCAAAAGGGCTTTAAAGAAGATTCATTGGGGCAAACCAAGTACCAGGGAAGTCCCGGTCGTTTGTATTTGCGCTACCGGCTTAGCCGGCCAAGGGATTTTAGCTTTGGGTTGAGTCTGGAAAAAGATGCCGGTGAGCCACTGTGGCGTTGGGGTGGCTCCCAAAAAACGTATGGGATGGACTTTATGTCCTTTCATATTTCTTTGATGAACAAAGGAAACCTTAAAAATCTGACTTTGGGAGATTATAAGTTACAAATCGGGCAGGGTTTGTTGCTTTCCGGGGGCTTTAGTTTGGGAAAATCTTCGGAAAGCACGATAGGAACCAAACGAAGCACCTTATTGGCCTTGCCGTATACGTCCAAAGTGGAAACCGGGTACTTCAGAGGGGTGGCCGGAACGTATCAATGGGGGCAATGTTCGTTGACCGGTTTTGTTTCTGGCAAAAGAATGGATGCTTCGTTGGAGCAGGATTCTTTGGAAAGACAAATGATTGTATCTTTTCCGGTGACCGGGTATCATCGTACAGAAAGTGAATGGGAAAAGAAGAATGCATCCCGGGAAATGGTGTTGGGGCATCACGCCCGTTATGCCAATTCGACCAACTCGTTTTCCGTAGGCCTGACCTCGGTATGGACTCGATACCGGCATTCGGTGAATAAGCCGGATAGAATATATACACAATGGGATTTTGAAGGAAGAAGTAATTGGGTGGTGGGCGTAGATTGGCAGTACCAATGGCATAACTTGAGTTTCTTCGGAGAAGGGGGGCGCTCTGTGAGTGGCGGTTTGGCTTGGCTGTCCGGAATATTGGCCAGCTTGTCCAAGCAAGTGGAGGTTTCGTTACTGTACCGGAATTATGACCGCGATTTTCATTCTTTTTATGGGAATGCTTTTGGTGAAAACTCGCAGAACAAAAATGAAAGAGGGATTTATTTGGGTTGGAAAATTATCTGGTCAAGGAAATGGCAACTGGCGGGTTATGTCGATCAGTTTACTTTCCCCTGGTTGAAATATCAAGTAGATGCCCCTTCTTCGGGGTATGAAGTGTTCAGTCGCTTGACCCATTCACCCAAAAGACATTCGAAAATATACTTCCAATACAGGTATGAAAAGAAAGAAAAAAACTTGACAGGCTCTTCGTCAAAAGCTTCCGGTGTCAGCCCGGTGGTAAAACAAAATTATTTAGTAAATGCAGAACATAAAGTGAGTGACTTTTTTAGTCTTCGCACTCGCTTGCAAGGGACATTTTACCGCCAGGAAGCTTTACACCATGGATTGGCCATGATGCAAGATGTGTACTTTACGTATCGTAAATTCCGTTTGTCTTTGCGTTTTGCAGCTTTCCAAACTCCTCATTACGAAACCCGGCAATATGCTTATGAGCGCGATGTGTTGTATTCCTTTTATATTCCGGTTTATTATGGAGAAGGTAGTCGCCATTATGCCTTATTGAAATACAAATTGTCAAGGAGTATCTCATTAGATCTCAAATATGCAGTTACGTTACAGACAACCGCACAAAGTACCGGTTCCGGTTGGGATGAAATTGCAGGGCCACGCAAATCAGAAATAAAGTGCCAGATACGGGTGAAGTTATGAAGGAAATAGGAGGGCTCATAAAACAAAAAAACCTCCATTTATGAAATAGAGGTTTTCCATCGATTATTCCTAAAAAAGTACATTATATTCTTACTACCTACCGACACGGGTTGGTGTCAAAGGGTTGGAATCTTTTTTAGGAAATAGCTGGTTGAAGTTGTTCCACCGGACATAATTCCAGCTTAAAAAACTGGTATTCAAATATGATTTTTTAAATGTTTCCAGGCGTTTATCCAGGTAAATAGCTTGATTTTCTGTGAGATAGAGCTTTTCCCGGTTCTCTTCTAATAGCAGCAAGGCTTCGTCCGATAACCCTAATAAATAATTTGCATCTACCTGACCGATATAGTTATCCGTATTGAGATTATACCGGGTGATGACAATATCCCAGTTGAGGCTGCAAACCAACAGCAAGGTGAAGTAGATATTCCAACTATTCACATTCCACAAATAGAAGCTGGATTTTTTATAATGGATTTTGATAAATACGGTGATAATTCCCAAAAGAGTCATGAACAGAAACACCCATACGCCAATGCGTTTGTGAGAGAGGCCGTAGTACTGTGTATAGTGAAAATTGCGGACCGCTACCGAGATGGCAAGAATAGCATTCTGGAACAGCCAACCATAAGTAAGTAATTTGAAGGTTTTGTTTTTCGGGAAAAAATTAAGCATCCCTTTAAAGAAGAACAGAATAATTCCCACAGAAAGCAAAATGCTGAAAATAAGCAGGTAGGTGCCTTCATGCACAAATTGTGAAAGGCTGTTTACATCGGAGTAGTCAAAGCCAATCCATACCCAAAAAATATCAATCATATTTACCGAAAGGAGTAATACGTTCATCGCCAACGCAAGAATCACCCCTGACCGCAACAAGTTCCGGTAGTTGATCACTTGTGTGTACCCCTCTACATCTATGGAAGCATTTTCGGCATTGGAAGCATAATAATGTTTGGGTACTAGCAAATCCTGATAATCTTTGTCGCTGCCTACGAGGGCTATATGCCGGTATTTGTGAAGCATACCATAGACGATGAAAGCGCCACAGGCAAAGAAAAATACATTTCCTATCGAAAAGTGATCCGTAAACATGGATATGCGATCTCCTAGCCAAGTTTCTACCAAATTGACTTTTGTCTTAAAAATAGGATTTGCAGCTTTGAACAAGGTATAGAAGAAGGGGACAATTATCAGGGGAATGACCGTGATTCTTGCAATGGATTTTATTTGGAGAAAAGTTGACTGGGAGATGGGGATTTTTTTTATCAGTTTTTTCAAGTAATAAGGCAGGCTGATATAGGTCTCCCAGGCTTTGAGCAGCGCATAAAAAAGGGAGCGAAGGTCTGGTGCTTTGTAATAGCCGATGGCCAGAGCCGTAGATGTCAGTGCCATAAAGATGGCCAATTCGGAGTGATGAACCAATATCATGACAATGGAAAATATCCAGCCTCCAAAAGCCATTTTAAACCCCTTGTTCAGAGAGTGCCAGGCTTCATTTTTGAGCCAGTAAAATGAAATATAAACGCAGAAAACCAGGAGGTTGAGGCCCAGTACTTCTTTCCAAAACAATAGGTAAAAGAGGACGCTGCCAAAAGCGCTATAGGTATTTTGATACTTTTTCATGATTGTATGTTTAAAAGTCCAAAGAACTTTGAAATTCAAAGTAAAGGTGTAAAAAAAATTAGTTCTTAATTTGCTGTTGAATGAGTTGTTCTAAAGCAGTAATATGTTCGGCAAAAGCCCCTTTGCCTTCTTCGGTCACCCGGTAAGAGGTATTGGGCTTTTTCCCGACAAACTGTTTTCTGATTTCTATGAGTTTTAACTTCTCCAAAGAGTTCAAATGGCTGGCAAGGTTGCCATCGGTAGCTTCCAGGGTTTCCTTCAAGGTATTGAATTCCACCCAATCATTCACTACCAGAATAGACATAATGCCCAATCGTAGTCGGTTTTCGAAGGCTTTATTGAGTTTGGAGATATAATTTTTCACTTCTCGTATTTAAAATACATAATCGTCCCGTAAAGAATATGCATGAGGCCGAAGCCTATGCTCCAGAATAGCAGGCCGTATCCCAGGAAAAAACTGGCCAATAGGCCTAAGCTAATCTCGATGATGCCAAGATAGCGAATATCGCTTAAGGTGTATTTACTCGCATTGATCAAAGCCAATCCATAGAAAATCAAAGTAGCAGGGGCCACCAATACAATAAATTGTTGAAAGATAAGGATCAAACAAAAGAGGCCTCCGGTTGCCAAGGGTAGTAATAGATTGCTGAGCACTCTTTTGGTCGTGTGGTCCCAGGTTTTCAAGCCTTTCTTTTTGGCATTCCGGGTAGTGAAATAAATGCCCGTTGCCACCGCCAGTACAATGATCCCCAAGGCATCAAGCAGTAACCATTGGATGAGGTCCGGAGAGATGTTTTGATCTTGATACAGGCTGGCCGATCCATATTCCTTTTTGAGTAATAAATAGGCAATGGCCGCACCTCCAAGGGCAAAAATTCCTGCAAATATACCGGACAATCCACTCAGTGAGATAAACCGAGAGGAGCGCTCCATCAGCGAACGTATTTCGGAAATTTCCTGATGAATGTCTTTGGGTGGATGCATAGTGAGAATTTATTGTAAAGTACTTTGAAATACAAAGCTAATGGCTTTACTAAAATTAACCAAAATAATAGCCGGATTATTTTACCGGAAAGCAAATAATTTAAGGTAACTGTTTCCTCTAAGTAAATCATCGCTTGATTACTCCACAGGGGTGCTTGGTTGTATTTAATACAGTTTTAAAGAAATTAAATTGGGGTTTGCTGCGGTTTTCCCTGATCTTTGTAGTGTACTACCTTTTTTGAATTTGTTCTGTTTCTACTGATTACGTATAGTTTATCCACTTATGAAAAACCAAAATGTCCTTTTACCTTTTATTGCTGCCATTCTCCTTTTCGGGTTGGGAATCTATTATTTTCTTTTTGAAAGAAGCCAAGGGAATCTATGGATGATTTTACTGGGTGGTTCGGTGTTTAACCTGTTCTTGGCTTATCATTTCAAATCACAAAAAAAGCATTAAATCCTTGATAGGAAATAAGGGGGGTAACTGTTAAATCGTAATCCGGGGTATTCAAAATTTGAAAACTGCTATAACCTGCTGAATCATAATGTTTTGTGCTTGCATCGGCTTTCCGGAAGGTGAAGAGGTTTTTATTTTGTTTACAAAAAATTTCCATCAAATATTTGCGTAAGTCCTCTTTCTTTGCTCTCTTCGAGGTATGATTCAACCATTACGTTGTCCATATCATCATTCCTCCCATCACCATCATCATTGCCACTAATGATGCAAGGGCGTTTCCGCCTGCCAATTAATCAATCCATAAATACACATACTGCTTAAACATTTACAATCTGTCCGTTTGGACATAAACCTTTTGCATATTTTCAAAACCTATATTTTATGATACGGCTAGCAATACAAAAGTCCGGTAGATTAAGCGAAGCATCTTCCCAGTTGATCAAAGATTGTGGGATAAACATTGTAAACGGAAAAGGCAAACTGAAAGCTACCGCCAGCAACTTCCCATTGGAAATCCTCTTTTTACGCGATGACGACATCCCGGGGTATGTTGCGGATGGCGTTGCGGATTTAGGAATTGTCGGGGAAAATGTGGTGGCCGAGAAAGCCAAAGATATCCATATTGTACACCGTTTGGGATTTAGTAAATGCCGTTTGTCGTTGGCCATTCCCAAAGCCGATACGTACAATTCCATTGCCGACTTAGAAGGTAAACACATTGCTACTTCTTATCCGAATATTCTTGGAGATTACCTGAAAGAACAAAAGGTGAATGCCAATATTCATGAAATCAGCGGGTCGGTAGAGGTTGCACCTAGCATCGGGCTGGCCAATGCCGTATGCGATATTGTAAGTTCGGGAAGTACTCTTTTTACCAATGGCTTGAAAGAGGTGGAGGTGATTTTCCGTTCGGAAGCCGTTATGATCGGCAGCCCGGAAGTCAATGCCGAGCAGCAGAAAATCATTGAAAAGTTGTTGTTTAGAATTCAATCCTTGCAAAGAGCGAAAAATAACAAGTATATTTTGTTGAATGCCCCTAAGGATCAATTAGATGCCATCATTGAGCTGTTGCCGGGGATGCGTAGCCCTACCATTCTTCCATTGGCAGAAGACGGTTGGTATTCGGTACATTCTGTGATCAACGAAAACGACTTTTGGGATAAAATCGAAAGCATTAAAGAGGCCGGTGCGCAGGGGATATTGGTAGTACCGATTGAGAAAATGATTTTGTAAACGTTTCGTCTTGAAATGAAGGAAGTTCATCTATCATTAAAGCTATGCAAGTAATTAACTATCCTACACCAGAGCAGTATGCAACCATTATTCAGCGTCCGGTGATGGACTTTGAAGAAATTGAACAGCGAGTGCGGCCTATTATGGAGGCGGTAAAGACAAGGGGAGATGAAGCCCTGCGGGAGTATTCTTTGCAATTTGATAAGGTTGCGATCCGTGATATACGGGTGACCCCGGAGGAATTAGAGCAAGCCGAAAGCCAACTGACCCCCGAGCTGAAAGAAGCAATACAAGTGGCCTATCAAAATATAGAAACCTTTCACCGTGTGCAAAAGGAAGCCGTACAGAAAGTGGAGACGATGGAGGGGGTGACCTGTTGGCGCAAAAGTGTGGCAATTCAAAAGGTAGGTTTGTACATTCCGGGAGGAACTGCCCCTTTGTTTTCTACGGTGTTGATGTTGGGGATTCCGGCCAAACTTGCCGGATGCGAAGAATTGGTGTTGTGTACCCCTCCGAATGCTCAGGGACAAATTCATCCGGCCATTCTTTTTACCGCTAATTTGATTGGTATACAAAAGGTGTATAAAGTAGGTGGAGCCCAGGCTATTGCCGCCATGACCTTTGGTACTGAAAGTATTTCAAAAGTGTATAAAATATTTGGTCCCGGAAACCAATATGTGACTGCGGCCAAGCAATTGGCAACCAAAGAGGGAGTGGCCATTGATATGCCGGCCGGACCTTCCGAAGTGGCTGTACTTGCTGACCGTTCGGCCCGGCCGGCTTTTATTGCCGCAGACTTGCTTTCACAAGCAGAGCATGGAGTAGATAGCCAAGTGCTGTTGATAACGGATCACCCTCCTTTGGTAGAGGATGTGCAAAAGGAAGTAGAAAGCCAACTGGCTCAATTACCCAGAAAAGAAATTGCTGTAAAAGCTTTGGAAAATAGCCGGATGGTTTTGACCAAAACCATGGATAAGGCCCTGGAGTTGGTCAATGAATATGCTGCCGAACACTTGATTATAGCCACTGACAATGCCGACGAGTTGGCAGACAGTATTTATAATGCAGGCTCGGTATTTCTTGGACACTACACTCCTGAATCGGCTGGAGATTATGCTTCCGGCACCAACCATACTTTGCCTACTTATGGTTTTGCCCGCAATTACAGCGGGGTATCCTTAGACAGCTTTATTAAAAAAGTCACTTTTCAGAAAATCACTAAAGCCGGTATTGAAAAGCTCGGGCCGTATGTAGAAGAAATGGCCGCGGCAGAGCAGTTGGATGCACATAAAAATGCGGTTACGGTACGTATCAAAGAATAAAAAATAGTGAACAACCATAAATGAAACCCCTCCAAGAGAAGCTGTTCAGCCCCTGGAGGGGTTTTTTGTTATATACCCTCCAATCCTCCAATCCTCCAATCCTCCAATCCTTCATTCCCTCAACCCTTCATTAATCATTAGGCAGGGGACTGTGAATGGTCCAGCCTCCGTCTACCATAATCGTTTCTCCGGTGATATGACGGGCTTCTTCGGAGGCCAGAAACATTACCGTGTGTGCAATGTCCTCCACTGTAGCCGTACGTCCGATAGGAGTTACCCCGTTCCATTTTTCTTCGTATTCAGGGTCTAGTTCGAGTGTGCGTTCCGTTAAGGTCGCTCCGGCACCTACCGCGTTGACGTTGATGCCGTATTCACCGAGCTCCAAGGCCAGCGATTTGGTCATCATACGGATCCCTGCTTTGGTTAAACCGTACACCGTGAGGTTTTTATGTGCTTGAAGGCCTGTTACGGAAGACATAAAGATAATTTTTCCGGGATTTGGCTGGCGAATCATGATTTTGGCAGCCGCTTGCGCGGTAAAGAAACTTCCTCGCAAATTGACAGATACGATTTTATCAAAATCATCCGGATTGCTACTTAAAAAGCTTTCATAAGAAGTAATGCCTGCATTTGCTACAAATACATCAATTCCGCCTCGCAAGCTGTAAAACTCTTGAAAAGCTTGTTGCATTTCCGGGACATTGGATACGTCAAAGCCCAGTGGGTACACAGCCAGCCGTTGTAGTTGGTCATTGATTTTAGTCGCGGCTTCTTCGGCCAGTTTAGCATGGATATCATTCAGGCCTACGGTGGCTCCGGCTTCGGCAAAAGCTTTGCAAATTCCAAAACCAATTCCGGCCGCAGCACCAGTGACCAATACCCGTTTTCTTTCGAAGTTTTTCATAGTTGAGGAGTAATCGTTTGAGCCAGTTATTTCTTTTGTTTTTAATCAAAAAACTTGGTTTCTTTTGAAAAGAAATGATTATAGCTATTTGGTTGTAAGTAGTAAATTAGTTTGGGTTTGAAATTCAGTTGTTACTACAAAATGAAGTTACCCCAATCCCTCTTCTTTCAATTTAAAGATTATTCGGATATCAGTCAACAGAAGCGATGCAGGACCTGTCTTTCTGTATTTTAAAGGTAAAATTGGGCTAGGGTGATTCAGAATCATTTTCCTGGTAAATTGTTTGTTCAAGTGTAATGCTTAGGGTATTTTACGCTTCAATAGGGCCTTGCCGTAAGAGGTGTTTAACCGGGTGGGCAAAGGCCATTAACAGAAAACGAAGATTATGAAAAGCCTTCTTTATTCATTCCTTTTTTGGGTAGGGTTGTCTTGTGCACCGCCTACTTCTTCTGATTATGGCAAGGTGCCGGAGTTTAATGAGTATTGGTACCAAGGAAAGGCTGAACTCACCAGTTATCAATTGGAACAAGCCCGCTATGGGGCTATTCATCAAGGACATGCGGTTTTGATTTTTGTAACCGAACCTTTTTCTCTTTCCAAACATGTAAAACCGGATCGTCCCCAACAAACGCACGGGGAGGAGGTGAGTGTATTGAAATTAAATTTTACCAAAAAATTTACGACCGGTTTGTACCCTTATTCCATGATGGCTTCAATGTTTACCCCCGTGGAAATAGACCGGTATCCCAATACATTGAAAGTGAGTAGTAGCTCACAAGAATGGTGTGGCCATACATTTACACAACTCAATTTGGAAAAGAACCGATACCGGGGGCAATTGTATTCTTATTTCGAGTCGGAAGGCGACCAAGAGATCAAGCTTACAAAAGTGGTTTTGGAAGATGAAATCTGGAACCGTATCCGTATCAACCCACAGTCCTTGCCTACGGGTACTGTGCAAATGATTCCCGGGACATTCTATACCCGTTTGAGGCATCAATCACTGGCACCTCAAACGGTAGAAGCTTCTTTAAGCGTTGGTCAGGAAGGAGCGGTTTCCACTTATGTGCTAAAATACCCTGCATTTGAAAGAACTCTTCAAATTCACTTTCAGAGCGCCTTTCCGTATGAAATAGTCGGTTGGGAAGAATCGTACCCAAGTGGTTTTGGATCCAATGCAAAATTGCTTACCACAAAAGCTAGGAAAAAGAAACAACTTGTTATTGATTATTGGAACAAAAACCAACCTTTGGATGCAAGGCTCCGGAAAGAACTCGATCTGCCGGAATGATTTCCTGTTTTCACTAATCGTATTTATAAAACTTTCCCAAGCGTTTGGACAAGCCGAAGCGCAAGGCCAAGGCTTCTTCCGCAAAAAAGTAATCAGCCATCACTTCTATTGCCCATCCTTTGTGCAAGTCGAAAGCATATCCGGAGCCAATGGCGAAGTCTGCTTCTCCTAACAATATACCCCTTGCCCTGAAAAACAAAGGATGTTGCTTCAGGTAATACCGGCTTCCTACGGTGAGTTTCCAGTGAGGTTCGCCCGACCAGTATTCGGTGCCTATTTGTGCGGAAAGTCGTTCTTTAAGGAAATAATGTACTTCTAATCCTGCCTGAAAGGAGCTTTGTAACTCTCCCTGGCTGATTTTAAACACATCAAACCCACCTGCAATCATCAGTGAGTCCGCGTCAAAACGCTGTGCCTTCAGTTGGCTGCCCAACAGTACGAAGGTCAAACATATAAGCCATTGCTTCATGGATCTTGTCGTTTAGTTTTTAGGAATTTTGCGTACAAAAAAAGAGAAGAAAAGGCATAAAAAAAATACAGACGCTTTCTTTAAAGGTCTGTATTAGCACACATTATGAGGTTAGAAGGTGAATAGATAATCTCCGAAAGTTCAAAAGCTCAGGCTGTCAATCATACAATACAATGTTATTGCTTTGTAACTGTTGGCCATTAAGGTATACGTATAAAAATTCATACTCTCTCCTACACTCCCCTTGAATGGCTTTGTACCGGATCACAATTTCTTCTTTGATATTTTCTCCGATGCTTAATAAATACTTTTTCTCTACATCTTGATTATACACGTCCACCGAGGGATTGTCGAGAAAGTGCAACTGAATATATTCTACCTGCACATCGAAGTTTGCTTTAGCGCCATTCTCCTGCAAAATACTGATACTATCTTCTGTGTAAGTACTGACTAATTTGCTCTGTTTGGAGCCGGGGTCTTGTACCCGGATGAGAAGAACACTGTTTTCTTGTGTGGACTGGCAATCAAGCTTTTCGGATGGGAGTAGTTCGCATGCATGGAATAAAGGAATAAAGAGGGTGATGATCAGATGGGTTGGAAGTAGTTTCATGGTAATGGGATTTGTTGCGGTTAAACAGTTGATTGGTTGATGAAGTATAGCTTGCTGTTTTCTTAAATAAATCAAAAAGTCCGGTTATGGTTTCAAGATTTTTCATTCTTTAGGGAAGGTTTGTTTGTTGGTGGAGATGTGAAATAAAACTTACGTAAGTGGTTTTTGTATTTTAAAGAGGAGGAATGTAAAGAGGTGCTTCAATAAGTTTCCTCGTTTTGCCGATAAGTTGCAAATAAGATAAAGGGCAATAAATAGTTAATATTTCAAAATTTGAAGGGTTCTACACCTCCGGTTAACGGATAAAATCCTATTTTCGTACTGTTGTTATAATTCTGAATGAAAACCTCAGATAACCTAATAAATCTTAATTATTATTGCAATTTCCCGATAAAAATTTTTATCACTTTACCATTTTAATTAAATTATTATATAAATATTACTTTATATAAACAGGATAGAAACTATGAAAAAGTTTTTACTCATACTCATCAATCTTCTGGCTTTTACCAGTGTACATGCACAACTTAATGACTTACAACGCGATTTTGTAAAATGGGATAAGGGAGATGGTTCTTTTAAAACGTATTATGATAATGGCAATGTCCAGGATGAATTTACCATTCGCTTTGGAAAGTTGGACGGCCTTTATAAAAACTACTATGAAACTGGTGAATTGAGAAATACCGCGGAGATGAAAGACGGGATGTATCATGGAAAAAGGAAGATTTTTGACAAAGAAGGGAAACCTGTACGGGTGTATACCTTTTCCAGGGATTCTTTGATTGCAGAGGAAATTCTCTATTACCATAACAATGGCAACAAAGCGGCTCAATATAAGTGGTCTTTGTACCAGGATGGGCTGGAGAACCTGGAAGGAGATTATAAACAACGCGTTCGTAATGTATGGTTTTCGGAAACGGATATGGTTCCCTATGCAATGGCGTATGGATATCACAAATTGTATCATACCAACGGGCAGCTGAAAATGGAAGGGAAAATGTTTGACAACCAGAAAGTAGGCGTGTGGAAAAAATACGACCGGAATGGAGAGTTGGTCAAAACGGATGTGATGGAATCGGCTGACGAAATTAAAAATAAACAATAAAAAACTGTTCGGTATAGCATTGTATCGAACAGATATAATTGGCCTGTATACGTCAATTATTTACATCAGATCAATAGTTACCAAAGCAAAACGGCCGGATAGTTTACTCCGGCCGTTTTGCTTTGGTTTATAAAAGTTTTTTCTTTAAAAAAGCCAAGGTATGCTTGTAAGCATCTTGAGCGGCTTGCTCATGGTAACGGGGGCTACTGGGGTTGGCAAAAGCATGATCGGCCTGATAGGATTTGACGGTCAGTTTCTTGCCGGCTCTTTTCATGTTTTGTTCAAACTCCGCAACGACTTCGGGCGTAATCCACTGCTCTTGGGCGGCAAAGATTCCCAGCACTTCCGTTTGCAATTTTTTCAATTGCTCAACATCTTTCTCGGGCATTCCATAATACATAACACACCCCACAGCTTGCTTTTCTAATCGTAGAGAGGCTTGCAAAGACCAGGCCCCGCCAAAGCACCAACCAATCGTAGCAATTTTCGCTTTGTTACCTGCAAAGGTTTGAGCACCCTCAATAATATTAATTGCCCGTTCGGAGGATACGTTTTGCATATATTTTCCGGCCTCTTCCCGGGTTGTAGCAACGTTGCCATCGTACATATCCAAAGCCAGAATATTCACTTCTTCTTCCAGATCTTTAAACAATTTATCGGCTTCTTCTTTGATATGGCCGTTCAGTCCCCACCACTCGTGAATCACCAATAAATACCGGTCGGAATTGCCTTTGGCTTTTACAAAATAGGCATTGGCTTCTTTATCGTCAGGGGTAGGGTAAGTCATCATTTTCCCCAATGGTTGATCGAATAGAAAAGCCCTGGGAAGCTCATGACTGTTCCGGAATCCCGGGTCCTGAGTAAAGGCGGTAAATTCGTCAATGGCGGCAATCCCACAAACCGGAATGTTTTGGTCCAAAGGGGCTTGGGAACGTGGAATTTCAAAGGTAGTAAATAGATAAGCTACCAAAGAAAAAAAGAATGCGGGAGCAAATTTAAGGAGCAGCATAGATGAAAATTTTTGAATGAAACGATATCAAAAGTTAACTGTTTATTTCAATATATCCATTACTCTTTACATCCGAAATAAAAATCCTCTGTTGTCTTTGAGCAAGAACAAAGCACGATTCACCTCATTAAAAGTAGATCTATACTGTAAAGTGCTCAATACAATTATCTTACATAACTAATTTAATACATCATGAGTCTCAAAAATCAAGTTGTGATTATTACCGGTGCTTCCAGTGGAATAGGGGAAGCTACCGCGATACTTTTGGCAAAACAAGGGGCGAAACTTGTCCTTGTAGCACGTAGAACAGAGCGCTTGAAAGAACTGACCAACCAGGTGACAGGATTGGGGGCCGAAGCAATTCATCTCAGCACGGATATTACTCAAAACCATGAAGTACAAAAGATGGTAAGCACTACCATAGAGCATTTTGGAAAAGTAGATGTATTGATTAACAATGCGGGTATTATGCCTTTATCCATGGTCGACAAAATTCATTTGGACGAATGGGTGCGCATGGTGAATGTCAATATTACCGGATTAATGTACGGTGTAGCGGCTGTGCTGCCATCTATGATTCAACAACAAAACGGGCATATTGTCAATGTTTCTTCCGTTGCCGGACGCAAACTTTTCCCGGGAGGAGCGGTGTATTGCGGTACGAAATTTTTTGTAAGTGCCTTTTCGGAAGGTTTACGAATGGAGTTGTCTCCCCGTCATAACATCCGCATTACCTGTATTGAACCCGGTGCTGTCACTACCGAACTGCTCAATACCATTACAGATGAGGATGTATTGAACATGTTAGCCGGAATGAAAGAAAACTTTGACTTTTTAGAAGCCGAAGATATAGCCGAATCCATCTTGTATGCACTCAGCCAACCGAACCGGGTCAATATCAGTGAACTGCTCATCACGCCCCGTACCCAAGGAATTTAAGAGAAAAAGCGTAGCGTCTTCACGATGTAAATAAACATTATAGCTTCAGGCACAAAAAATACCAATGCCTGACTTTTCTTGCTTTTCAATAAGAGATACCTGGTAGTATTTATATTAGGTATCTTCTTTTTACTCTTCCTCTTTTTGATAAAAATCCTTACCTTGTATAGAGGAACAGGCCTTTTGGGGCGTTTGTAAGCATCTTATTTACCCTGTACTACGCTCTGACTTTTTTCAATCCTGTTTGATTTTTACTTGTCAAAGTATTGTATCCGGCTTTCGGCTTTAAAAAAAGCCCCCGCAAATTTCTATAAAACTCAAAAACCATGTCTACCCAAGAACTCATCGAAAAAATTTACAATGGCGATCCGGACTTGGATGCCGAAAGGCAGTTTGATGAAACTTGCCTGCAAAATCCCCAGGAAATAGAAGCTTCCTTGCGTGCAATCTCCCATCAGGAATTGTTGAGCGAGGCCCCGGAGACCGAAGAATTCAGAAAGCATCAACGCAAAAAACTGAAAGGGAAGAAAGGGCGGAAATGGCAAAACGTGACCCAAAACCAAGAAGTCACCCCTCTGCGCTATTTTAGAGCAAAATCCTTGAAAGATCTTCAAACAATCGTGCAAAAAGCGGAGGCTCAGGCGCTGCGGATAAGGGCAGTAGGCTCAGGGCATTCTTATTCGGATGTGGCTGTGTGCTCGGATTATTTATTGGACATAGATAAACTCAATAAACTCCTGGCGCTTGATGAAGCCGGTTTGAAAATGCATAAGCGACATTTGAAATATGTGAATGTTGAAGCGGGCATTACCATTCAACGTCTCAACCGGAAATTAGACAAGCAAAGAAAAGCTTTGTTTAATATGGGAGCAATTGATGAACAAACCTTAGCCGGGGCCCTTGCTACCGGGACGCACGGAACGGGTATTGACCTGACGGCTTTTCCCGGCATGTTGCGCTCCTTAGTATTGGTGGCCAGCGGTGGAAAAGTGTACCGGATAGAACCGGAAGACGGCATTACCGATCCGGCCTTACACCGTGAGGAAGGGGTGGAGTTAGTCCAAAACGATCATTGGTTTTATAGCGTAGGGCAAGCCATGGGATGCATGGGCATCATCTATTCTGTGGTGTTGGAAGTGCGTGACCGGTATTGGTTAGACGAATCAAAAACATTGCATACTTGGGATGAAGTAAAACCCCAAATCCTGGACAGAAGTGTTTTTCAAGGGTTCAGACATGTGACTATTCAGATCAACCCCTATGAAATTGACGGGCAGCATTCCTGCATTTTGGTCAGGCAAAAATACCTGATGAATAAACCCCGGCACCTGTCTTTAGAAGACACTACCCGGAATTTTACCAATAACTTACTGGCGAATATTCCACTGGCCGATGAGTTTGCCGTAGCCTATTTGAATTTGTTTCCTGCCAAAACCCCGCGTACCATTGACGGAGCACTCAGGCGCTCCCGCGATCAACGCTTTGTGCAAAAAAGCTATCACGTTCAACATCAAGGGCATGAAAAGGTGAAATCAGAAGGAATGTCGGCTGAATTTGCTTTTGCTTTTGAAAATAACTCTTTTATAGAGGCTACTGAAAAAGTGTTTGAACTTGCTCACAAGATTCAACAAGAGGGCAATTTATACCTGACTTCCGCTGTTACCCTGCGTTTTGTAAAAAATTCTGCTATGTACCTGGCTCCGGAATACGGGCGGGATACCTGTTTTATCGATTTACCTTCCTTGGTCAGGGCCAAAGGAGCCGCCTCTGTAATTGATAAGTTTCAGGATGCTATGATTGCTTTAGGAGGGAAACCTCATTGGGGAAAGTTGCACAACCGGTTTACAATTGGACAGCATGAACCACTCCGGGATAATTATCCGATGTTTGACCGTTGGCTGGAGGTGTTTAAAACCTTAAACCATCAAGGAACTTTCAATAACCGTTTTACCGACCGGCTGGGGATCTCCGTGGGTGATGCTGATCCGGGACCTTTAATCATCTAAAAGCTCTGAATCAAAACGTCAGACAATTGGCTGTCTCTCTTCGAACATGAAGGAGGGATAGCCAGTTGTTCTTTATCCCCCTTCCAAGTACTCACTTGGTTATTTTCCGGTTTGTCGACATCCTGTATTGGTAATTTTGTTTAATTATTTTTATAAATATTAAAACAATTTACATGTTTTTGTTGTAATGTATTTATTGTGTTTAATAATAATTGTTTTTTTATAAACAAAAAAAAATAAATGACTCGTGTAGCGATAATAGGTTCCGGTTTTTCCGGATTGGCGGCTTCCTCTTGTCTGGCACAAGCGGGGTTTGAAGTTACGGTTTTTGAAAAGAACAGTTCGGCTGGTGGGCGGGCACGAAAGCTGGAAGCGCAAGGATTTACATTTGATATGGGACCCAGCTGGTATTGGATGCCGGATGTGTTCGATACGTTTTTTAAGTCTTTTGGAAAAACAAGTGCTGACTATTATGATTTGGTCCGTTTGGATCCATCGTACCGTATCTTTTTTTCCAAAGAGGAAGTGTTGGATGTCCCGGCCGGGATGCCGGCGCTTTGTCAATTATTTGATGAATTGGAACCGGGCAGTAGTAAGTTTTTGAAAAGATTCCTGGAGGAAGGGAAGTATAAGTACGAAACCGGAATGCATAACCTGGTATACAAACCCGGGCTTTCCTTGTCGGAGCTACTGGATGCCAGACTGATGAAAGGAGTTTTGCGTTTACATGTATTTCAATCGGTGTCGGCTTATATCAAAAAATACTTTCAAGACAGACGTTTGGTGCAGTTGCTTGAATTTCCGGTTTTGTTTCTGGGTGCTCCCCCTCGGCAAACGCCTGCACTGTATACCTTGATGAATTATGCGGACATGGCTTTAGGCACTTGGTATCCAATGGGAGGGATGCATCAAGTAGTAAAGGGCATGGGCGACTTAGCGGAATCGTTGGGTGTGCAGTTCCGGTTCAACAGTACTGTCCGGCAAATTTGTATGAATGGCGAAAGAGCGGAAGGATTGCTGGTGGACGATACGATGCAGGAGTTTGATTACATCGTATCTGGGGCAGATTACCACCATGTAGAGCAGAAACTTTTACCGGCCCCCTACCGGAGGTATTCGGAAAAATACTGGCAGTCGCGTACCATGGCTCCTTCCTGTTTGATTTTCTATTTGGGAATTCGCAAAAAGCTCAAGAACTTATTGCATCACAACCTGTTCTTTGATCAGGACTTTGCCACGCATATTGACGATATTTACCAGCATCCTGCCTGGCCAGCCAACCCATTGTTTTACGTATGTTGTCCGTCTCAAACCGATCCGTCAGTAGCTCCCGAAGAGCATGAAAATCTATTTCTGTTGATTCCCGTTGCTCCCGGCTTGCAAGACTCTCCTGAAGTTCGGGAGAAGTATCTGAATTTGTTGATAGAGCGGATGGAAGTTCTGACCGGACAAGAGATCCGGTCAGATATTGTGTTTCAGAAAAGTTATGCTCATCAGGATTTTACGGCCGATTATAATGCCTTTAAGGGAAATGCCTATGGCTTAGCCAACACACTGCGGCAAACAGCTCATTTCAAGCCGTCCATGCTGAATCCCAAAGTCAAAAACCTGTATTATACGGGGCAATTGACGGTGCCCGGACCCGGTGTGCCTCCGGCAATCATCAGCGGGCAGGTAGTCGCAAGAGAACTACTCAAACGGAGTGGAAAACAAAAATAAGTTTGATCACCTGTCTTTAAAGCCTTCAGTCTATGAAAGAGTTATTTGATCATGTATCCATTAAGTGCAGCCGTTTCACCACCCGTACATACAGCACTTCCTTTTCCCTGGGCATTCTTTGTCTCCACAAAGAGTTGCGCGACCCGGTTTATTCCATTTATGGATTTGTCCGTTTTGCGGATGAAATTGTAGATTCTTTTCACAATTATGACAAGCCGAAGTTACTTCAACATTTTAAAGAAGAAACTCACAAAGCCATTGAAGATAAAATCAGCCTCAACCCGATTCTGAACAGTTTTCAATTTGTGGTGCACCGTTTTGGGATAGATTTGGACCTGATCGATTGTTTTCTGAAAAGTATGGAGATGGATTTAAATAAAAAACATCACGATTTGAATAGCTTTGAGGAATATATTCTCGGATCAGCCGAAGTAGTGGGTTTGATGTGCCTGAGGGTCTTTTGTAAGGGGAATTCAGCAATGTTTGAAACGTTGAAACCCTATGCCATGAGCCTGGGCTCGGCTTTCCAAAAAGTGAATTTTTTACGCGATCTCAGTGCAGACTTTGAGGGTATGGGCAGAAGTTATTTTCCGGAGGTGGATCCCAAGGCTTTTGACGATACACACAAGAGAAAAATAGAAGAAAGTATAAAACAAGATTTTGAAAAAGCATTGATAGGCATCCGTCAACTGCCCCGGTCGGCCCGTTTTGGCGTATATGTCGCCTATGTTTATTACCTTGCTCTTTTTAGGAAAATTAAAAATACGCCTTCTCGGTTAGTATTGAAAAGCCGGGTACGCATCAACAATAGCCATAAAATCCGTTTATTGGCACATTCTTACGTAAAACATCAACTAAATCTAATTGAATGGAACAAGTGATTTTGGTCGACCAGCAGGACAATGCCATTGGCAACATGGAAAAAATGGAAGCACATAGAAAAGGTTTGCTCCACCGGGCATTTTCCGTATTGATTTTTAATACAAAAGGAGAAATGCTGATTCATCAAAGAGCCCGTGGCAAATACCATAGCGGAGGCTTATGGACAAATGCCTGTTGCAGTCATCCTTGGCCGGGAGAAAAGATGGAAGATGCGGTGAAAAGGCGTTTGAAGTTTGAGATGGGTTTTGAAACCGAAATGCAATTTGTTTACAAATTTACCTATCAAACAAGCTTTTCTTCTGACTTACACGAACACGAGGTTGACCATGTATTTATAGGAACATATGACGATGCCCCGGAGCCCAACCCTGCGGAGGTGGAAGCCTGGAAGTATATCTCCTTGAAAGAAGTGCAGAAGGATATTTTAAAAAAACCGGAATTGTATACCTCTTGGTTTAAATTGATTATGGACCATGATTTTATCCGAGAAAGAATGACAAAAGCGTAAATTGTAAGGGTTGCGTTTGTCTTTCAGTCATTGGGACCGGTTGCCAGCTTTGCCCATCCCAGTGACTCATAAGAATGCTTTCTTCGATAACAAGACCGGTAAGCCCTATTGGGCGTGATCATAACTTCTTACACCTCTTTTGAGTTAAGTAATTGTAGCAAATGTATTTTACTTTATTTGTAATGTGACTTTGCTTGAAACATAAAAAGTACGCGGTCGGAAAATATCGTTTTTATTTGAGTTGATTGATTGTACATTTATGAAAATCTATTGTTTGAAAAGATGTCAGTTCTTGCCCATCAGCCAAGAGGAAGCATGGGATTTCTTTTCCTCCCCCCGGAACCTTTCCAAAATTACCCCCGGCTACATGGAGTTTGAGATCAAATCAATTTCAGGGAGAGAACAGATGTATGCCGGGCAAATGATTCATTACAAACTCAATGTATTGCCCGGAATCCCTACCCGGTGGGTAACTGAAATTACCCATGTGCGGGAGTTGGAATATTTTGTGGACGAACAACGTATAGGGCCTTATGCATTATGGAATCATCAGCATTTTTTCAAAGCGGTTGAAGGAGGGGTGGAAATGCGCGATGAAGTGCATTATGCCCTTCCGCTGGGTGCCCTTGGCCAAGTGGCGCATTGGCTTTTTGTACAAAGAGAAATCAATGCCATTTTTAATTACCGGTTTGAAATGCTCGAATCGCTTTTTTCAAAACATAACCGTTTGAGTAAAACTGCCTGATATGGATTGGCTAATGATTATTAGTTGCGGATTGATTGTGCTGGGTACTTTTTTATTCTGGGAGTTAGTTGCCTGGTTTACTCATAAGTACGTGATGCACGGTTTTTTATGGGTTTGGCACAAATCCCACCATACCGTACACGGGCATACATGGGAAAAAAACGATTGGTTTGCCGTGGTATTCAGTTTGCCGTCCATCGGCCTTTTCTACTATGCCACCTTAGTGATATACAATCCCTATTTGATTGCAATCGGCTTGGGGATTTTCTGTTACGGGCTTTTTTATTTTGTCTTTCATGATATCCTGGTTCATCAGCGTATCAAATGGAGACCCCGGAAAAGGAGCCGCTACTTACAACGCATGATACATGCTCATTACATTCATCACAGCAAACACAGCAAAGATGGTTGTGAAGCCTTCGGTTTTCTTTATGCCCCTAAAAAATACGATCCACAAAACTTCTCCTTCCGGAAAAACCGCCAGAAAACTCAGTAAAGGGAGTTTTAAGCGGGATATGCTACAATGCCCATAAGGTAGGGTATAATATGATTATATTTAATAGGGAGTTTATTTTTATTGATTGTCAGATGGTTAATAGAAAATAGAATAGGCAAAAACAAGCAATTACTCATAACCACTGTCAGTTGTATTTTTTCTTTTCAATGATTTCGTTGGGTATCCACCCTTCATCATTGTCGTCTGTTTTTCTCACCCAAGTCCAACCATTTATAGACTTTAATTTTGTAATTAATTCTCCTTTATTAATATTCAGTTCTTTAGCACTATAATCTTCCAGAATAATCCCTTGTTGTTGGTTTTCCGAAAAATCGACTATTTGAATAGGCACCCAACCTCCTTCTTTTTTGTTATTTTCAGCCCAAATCCAATCTTTCCAATTTTTTTCAGGGGCTCTTTCCCCAAGTTTTACATTTTCTCCTTTATTTAATCTTATCGGATTTTCATATTCTGTCTTGTGTGATTCAATGGTTTTAAATACACCTTTGTTTTCTTTACTGGTATACATTTTTATAGTGATGTAATTTAAACTTTTTTAAGGTAAAGAAAGAGTTACAGAATTTTGAGTTGCGAAACCAAAGCAAATCCTCAACAACCCTTTATGTACAATGTACTCGACAAAGATACTATAGAGATGGAAATTGAGCCCTATCTCCCAAGAGCCAAACAGCAGTTTAGAGGTATTTTACCTCTGAAAATGGACAGGATAAAAACATGTTCAGTATTTTCAATCAAAAAAAGGCCCCGGAAGCCGGAACCTCATTTAGTAATCCTTGAACCATATTCTATTCATGACATGAGCTGCCACAGCGCCCTGACCGGTAATTGTATGAAACCCACCGGATCAAGATGCTTGTAAGGGGTCGAATGCCGGTCAAAGCGAAACCAATCCTCACCTCCCCTTAACAATCCCCCTACCCAAAGTTTCTTACTAAAAAAACACCCTAATCAGTTGCATTATTCGAAGATGTAACTATATTTGGGGAGATAGAATACAAGTCTTTGGGATACCTTCCAAGACTTATTTATCCGAAATGTATTAAACCAACGAAAGCTACAGGGCCATCTTTTTTTGTCCCGAAGGGCTGTTTTGTATAATCCCTGATTTTAACCACTATGTTACTAGCCAGCAACCACTTTACCCCTATCATCGGGTTGGATATCCATTTTACGGCTACTCCGCCCAACAATCCTTTTCAACCTTTTATCGGCATCCTGATGGACCCCATGGATTACATCCCCTTTCTGGGTTCCAACGTTCAGATCAACGGTCTCAAACGGGGCAATACGGACACCATGGGCCTACTGGTCACTTTTCAGCATATCCCTTTGTTCAACCCGCCTTTTGTCATGGAGCCGGCCATCGGCCACGAAAGCCTCAACTTTTTCGGCAGCCAGACGGTCTTTGCCGAAGGCTCCCGGCTCAGTCCCAAAGGCCATATGGTGATGAGTTGCAACGACATCGGCATTCCCTTTTCGGTGACCCCCGGCAAGGACAAATTCCGGAAGCTGGTGCCTACCCGGTATGCTCCCACGTCCTTCTCTTTGCCCATTCCCACCGGGCCTCCGGTCATCGTGGGCGGCCCCTATGTGCCGGACATCGAGGGCTTGATCACCGGGCTGATCACCAGTTTTGGTCTGGGCGCTTTGATGAAAGGCGCCAAAAATGGAATGACCCGGCTCAACGGCCTGTTGAAAAATAAAAAAGCGCCCAAGAAACTCACCGATGCCCTCTGTTGGTTGGGTTTTGAACCGATCAACCTGATCACCGGAGCGGTGGTTTACGAAGGCAAGGATTTTGAATTGCCCGGGCCGGTGCCCTTGTCCTGGGACCGGGCCTGGTATTCGGATACCGGGTACGAAGGCTGGCTGGGCCATGGGGTGCATCATGCTCTGGACCGTTGTGTAGAGCTTTACCCGGAGGAGGGAAATTTAGGCTTGCGGATGGAGGATGGCCGTTTGGTAGGCTTTCCGCTGCTGGACTACGGGGAGGAATTCTATTCCCGCCAGGAAAAATTGACTCTGAAGCGCCTGGGCAACGGCTACTTCCAACTGGTAGACCACAGTAGCTCGCTGACCTATCTCTTTGACCATTACAACGGCTACGACCGCTACCGGTTGAGCCGGATCGAAACCCCGGCGGGCAAAGCGCTGTGTTTGCATTTGAACGGGGACCGCTTGACGGGGATCACCGACAGCGCGGGCCGGGAATTGGAAGTGGACAGCGATGCGAAGGGGCGAATCACCGAAATCCGGTTGAATGAATCCACCTTGGTGGGCTACCGTTACGATGCGGAAGGGAATATGGCAGGTATTCTCGACTCCTTGGGACAGGAAACCGTCATGGAATACCAAGAGCATTTGCTGGTGAAAAAGACCGACCGGAACGGCCAGGCCTTTTACTGGGAATACGATAACGAATCCCGCTGTGTACACACCTGGGGAGACGGAGGCTATCAAGAAGGTTGGTTTGACTACCATACCGAAGAGGGCTATAACCTGATCACCGATGCCAATGGGGCTACCACCACCTATCACTACACCCCGGAAGGGCTGGTGACCCAGGTAAAAGACCCCTTGGGTAACAGCCGCTTTTTGCAGTATACGGAGTTTATGGAGCTGTACCGGGAGATTGACGAGGCGGGTAATTTGACGGGCTACACCTATGACGAACGGGGCAACCGTACGGGCATTGTTTATCCGGACGGCACCGAAGAGGGCTTTGTCTACGATGAGGAAGACCGTTTGATCCTGGCCAGTGATGCCGAAGGACAATGTCGTACCTACAGCTATGTGGACGGAAAACCGCATTTGCTCAGCAGTGTAGTGGAGCCGGACAACAGCTATACGATGTTTGAATACGATGAAGAGGACTTGTTGGTAGAAGTGCGGCAGAACGGACAAAAGAGCCTCCTGGCCTATGATGAACAACAGAACCTGGTACGCTTTACCGATGCGATGGGGCACTCTACCCGTTGGGTGTACGATGCCCAGGGCCGTGTGCGGGCGGTACAGGCCGAAGGGCAGAGCCAACAGCAGTTCAACTACGATGCTTTGGGCCGGGTGGTAGGCATCCGGGGAGCGGACCACAACCAGACCCAACTGCGGTACAATGCCTATGACGAGGTGATCGAAGCCCTGGACAAACACCATCATGTACGCTTTGAATACACGCCTATGGGCAGCTTGAAGATGCGGGAGGAGAACGGCAAGAAGGTGTTTTTCGACTACGATAAGATGGAGCAATTGCTCAGGATCGAGAACGAACGGCAAGAGCGGTACCGCTTTACCCGGAACCTGAAAGGGGACATTATCCAGGAAGAAGGCTTTGACGGCTTGACGAGACGGTATGACCGTGACGGAGCGGGCAAGGTGTTAAAAGTACAGCGGCCGGGCAAACGCTTTTCGGAATACGAATACGATGCCTTGGGCCGGATCAGCCGGGTGGACCACCAGGACGGCAGCTGGGAGACCTATGGCTACAACAAAAACGGGCAGCTGGTAGAGGCGCGCACGGAGAAGAACGCGATCTTGATCGAACGGGATGCCTTGGGCCGGGTGATCCGGGAGGTACAGACTTCGGGCTTGCCGGGGGAAGAGGGCTACGAAGTGCTCAGTACCTACAACCGGGACGGACAGCGCACGCAGATCACCTCCTCTTTAGGAGCGGATATTCAAAACAACTACGATGCTCTGGGCAGGCGGGTTGCTACAAAAGCCCAAGTCCAAACAAAGGAAGAAGGCGAGACAAAAACCTGGGAGGCGAAGTTACAACACAATGCCTTGGGGCAGGAAATAGAGCGGGAGCTGACCGGAGGAATCACTTCCACCTTTACCTATGACGAAGCCGGAAGACCGACCTCCCAACGGGTGAAACGGGGTTTTCACGACAACCGGCACTACCGCTACCATTGGGATGCTAACCACCGTTTGAAAGAGACGTTGAACGCTTTGACCCAGGGCAAGATCCAATACGCCTACGATGCCTTTGGCAACCTGGCTTCAGCAAAGTATCAGGACGGCAGTTACGATTACAAGTTGCCTGATGAGGTGGGTAACCTCTACAAAGACCCGAAAAAGCAAGAGGTTTACGGCAAGGGTGGCAAGCTGCTCAAAGACCGGGACTGGTACTACCAATACGATGAGGAGGGCAACCTGATCCGCAAGACCAAAGAGGAAGTGCCTTTGGAATCCCAAGATCCGGCTTCACAAAAAGAAGCGCCTCAGCCGAAATTCAGTTTGTTTTTGGACGAAAAGGAATGGGGAGCGCCCGAAGAGACGCGGAAGAAACGCTATACCCGGGAGGAAAAAGAGGCGTACCGCAACCGTAAAAACCCACCGGCCTTGACGCCTCGCTGGAAACACGGAGACTGGTACTATACCTGGCAGGCCAACGGGATGTTGCAAAGTGTAAAGCGTCCGGACGGCACGGAGATCTCTTTCGAATACGATGCCTTGGGTAGAAGAACGGCCAAACTCAACCATGCCACCGAAGAGATCACTAGGTTTGTATGGGACGGGAACGTACCTTTGCACGAGTGGCGTTATGCCTTAAAAGACCGGCCGCAGACGGTGGCCGATGAGCTGGGAATGCTCAGCTTGGACAAAGCCGAACCTCTAGAGAATCTGATCACCTGGGTCTTTGACGAAGGCAGTTTTGTGCCGAGTGCGAAGATCGTAGAAGGAGAAACCTATTCCATCGTTTCAGACTATTTGGGTACACCATGCCTGATGTACAACCACATAGGTAATCTGGTCTGGCAAGCCGAACTGGACATCTATGGTAAGATCCGAACCCTGGAAAGAGGTTCTCTTCAAGATTGTCCCTTCCGTTACCAAGGGCAATACGAGGATGTAGAGACGGGCTTGTATTACAACCGCTTCCGGTACTATTCGCCTGAATCAGGGACGTATATTTCACAGGATCCGATTGGCTTGGCGGGTGAAATGCCAAATATTTATGCCTATACTCATGACAGCAATAGTTGGATAGATCCTTTGGGGTTAAGTTCAAAGACACCATTAATTAGGGCATCAGATTTATCTGGTGGACCTCATGCTCCTGATGCAGATCTTAACACTGCACTTTCACGAGCAGCTCGTAAGTCTCAACAAGGAGATCCAACTCCCCAAGGACAATGGAGAACCACTGAGGCAGTTAAGAATGCTGCTAGAAAATATGATTTTGAAAAGGGAGGGGTGCAAGTTGTGGATATAAACCCTGGAGATGGAAGGGTTATACATAATCCTGTAGGGTACTATCCAGAGGTTGTTGGCAGAAAAACATATTTAATAGCTTCAGCAGATAGAGCTATTATTATTCCTGCAAAAGACGGATTGCACCTGTTTCCAATTGATGAAACTCATCAACAATATAATAGCCATTATATAGGTTGTCGCTAAATATTAAAATGTATGAAAGATGTATATAACCCTGACAGGGAGGATATATTAGAATGGATTGATAGTAAAACTGATGGTTGGCCAGACTCTGATTGGGATCTTTATGTTTTAAGTGAAGAGAATGATCTGCTAATATTTGAATTAGCGAATAAATTAACTTCTTCAAAAAGAGACTTTTTTATTCATGTTCTTTACTATATGGTAGGTGAATACATGAGTGATAATAGAAATGTAAAGAAAAGAAGTCGAATTGATAGGCTTTTAGGTTTGGTAGATGAAAAAGCCACAAAAGAAGTTCAAGAATGGAAAGGAAAAACGATAGAATTGTTTCAAGGTAAATTAAAATATGAATCGGCTTTTTGGTTTAATTACATGTTTTACGAGGATATGAAAAAATATAAAGATGTTGATGAGGATGACTGGGGATTATAAGGGTGGGAGAACTAACTTTGCTACATTACAATTTCGGTACAATCATTATAATGATCTACAAAAATAGGAGAGTAATTTAACTAAAAATATCTTATTCTAAAGTTTATCAAAAAAGCCCATGAATAATGACTTATGGGCTTTTTTATATCTCCTCCCTCCACCAAAATCACCCAAGAGGATGTGTACAGCACTGTCACCGATTACATCGGCAAACCCATTGCCGCCTACAACGGAGTCGGAAACCTTGTCTGGGAGGTGGAATACGATATTTACGGCAATATCCGCAGCCAAACCAAAGGAGAGCAACACTTCATTCCTTTCCGGAACCAGGGACAGTACGAAGATGTAGAGCTGGATGGCTTAATGTACAATCGTTTCCGCTATTACGATGGAAACAGTGGGACGTATATTTCACAGGATCCGATTGGGTTAGCGGGGAATAATCCGAATATTTATGCTTATACCCGTGATACAAACACTTGGAATGACCCATGGGGTTTAGAATGTTCTAAATTTGGTTATAAAGGAAAAGTAAGCATGTATGCTTCAAAGATGGATACTGTATTACCAGGCAAAAACTATAATTCAAAGCAATGGCAATCAGCAGTTAAGAAAGCTAAAGAAGCGCTGTCCGAAAAAGTTAAATATCAAGTAAAAGTCCCTACGAGTACTGATGCTAAAAGATTTTTGAAAGATGTTCATGGAAATATGGACAGAAGAAGTGCTCATACACAAAGCAAGAGAGCTGATGGAGTACCAAAATACCCAAAGGGGTATGAACAACATCAACGACCAGAAGGAAGCTTTATGGATATACAACATATCAAATGGTACAATAATAATACAGATGGTCATATTTTTTATGAAATACCAAATTAAAATATGGAAGGTGAATTAGTATTTAAAAATATAATTAATACCTATTATAAGGCTTTTTCCCATAAAAAAGTTATTTCAAACGATTTCAAAGTTGTCTTTGAAAAAAATGAAATTACTAATTATATTAAGTGTAATTACTATTATTTGGTTGAAAATAAAGTATTCTGGAAAGGGAAAAACTATTTCTTTAAAGGGGAAGTAACAAAAATGGATAAACAAGACACCCTTGCTTTTATAGAAAGAGAAGTAAATGATTATTGGGCAAGGGAGTATTTATTACTGTCGATTCAACCCAATGAAGATTTAATATTGATTAATGAAGAAGGTAGTTTTTTCATTATTCCACCTATTAAGAGTGATAGAAAAATAGAATGAATTGTAACCTTCTGTACTTATGTTTGTGAAAGTAACCAAGCCAATAAAAGAATGTAATACTACATCTAATTACTTGGTAATAAACCTTGATAGGAGCTCCTAAGTGGGGCTTTTTTTGTTAACAAACAAGAAAAAACTTAATCACTTTGGTTAAAACCAGTATCCTAATCCAATAAACATAATAAAACGTCATCACCTGGTATAGTAATCCCCTAAATTAGGTTAACAATTTACTAAAAATGATTTTCTCTAAAGCTTTTTCATGACCTGACCACCTACCAAAAATAACTGGATAGAATCACTGCATTATCGTTTTAAACCCATTGCCGCCTACAACGGAGTGGGGAACCTTGTATGGGAGGTAGAATACGATATTTACGGCAATATTCGCAGCCAAACCAAAGGAGAGCAACACTTCATTCCTTTCCGGAACCAAGGACAGTACGAAGATATAGAGACAGGCTTGTACTACAACCGTTTTAGGTATTACGATGGAAACAGTGGGATGTATATTTCCCAGGATCCGATTGGACTACTCGGAAACTCTTCAAATTTTTATGCTTATGCACTTGATATAAATTATGAGGTTGATGTTTTTGGGTTGAAATGTGATCTAAAGGCGAAAATGCAACCTTATCGCTCCGATGTTTTGACAAAAGGGCCTCATGCTGATATTATCAAAAAAAGTGGAGGGAAAGTTACAGAGGCTCTATTAGAAAATATAGGGGGGTAAATTAGAGTGGAAACGATTTGGTGATCTCGTAACCAATAAGAAATTACTCAAACAGGCTGACAAATTAATTGAAGGTTTGAAAAATGATAAAACTGTTATGAATGCAGCTAAAAATCAAGTAAAACAGGCAATTCATGAAATGAAAGATTATTTAAGGCATGGTACTAAAAAGCAAAAAGAGTTTGCGAATAGAAACATACCTGAATTTGAACAAATGTTGGAATTATTTAATCCTAAATAAATTTACATTATGATCTTGGAGTTGGAAAAATTACTGGACATTGATTATGAGGAGTTTTCCAAAAATAGAAATAAGAAATTTGAAAAACATTTTTATTCCGAACCCAATGAAAAAAGCTTTTCTGTTTTTTTGAAAGGAGATGAATACCAGTTTATTGATGAAAAGATAGCATCAATTGAGTTTCGAAACTTTAAAAACCTCAAAAGAAAATATAATTTTAAAATAAAGAAATCTTTAGAAGGAAATCTTGCTTACTTAACAAAAAACAAAATAGAATGGACTATTTTTCAGAAATACAGCTATGATCAATACCTTGTTATAAAGGTTAGTAATACTATTTATTACGAATATGAATATGAGGAAAACAAGTTCAATTTAAACTTAATACGAGTATCTAATTCAGAGTAATTTGGTATTTTATATCAATTATAGCTTCAAAAAATGTAATGTCCCAGAACTAGAATGAATTGTTCTAAAGTTCTTCAAAAAGCGGCTATCCAAAAAGCACGGATAGCCGCTTTTGATTCAAGCAGCTTTATCTCCCCCAACTAAAATCGTGGAAGGGGAAACCTATTCCATCGTCTCGGATTATTTGGGAACTCCATGTCTGATGTACAATTCCATAGGCAATCTGGTCTGGCAAGCCGAACTGGACATTTACGGAAAGATCCGAACCCTGGAAAGAGGCTCCCCTCAAGATTGCCCCTTCCGTTACCAAGGGCAGTACGAGGATGTAGAGACGGGCTTGTACTACAACCGTTTTCGGTACTATTCGCCTGAATCAGGGACGTATATTTCCCAGGATCCGATTGGCTTGGCGGGGAACAATCCGAATATTTATGCTTATGTGCATGATAGTAATGTGTGGATTGACCCTTGGGGGTTAAGTGGTAAAATAGGTAATCCATTACCTGGTGGGGAAAAAATATTTAGAATTGGCTCCAGTGTTGATTTAAAGCCAGCCGAGGCTGCATTAAAGCC